>NZ_JBEYSJ010000030.1:0-109001 GCF_040704195.1 Amycolatopsis sp. NPDC047767 | reverse complement strand
CCGTTCTCCCGCGCCCAGCCGATGTGCTGGATCGCGATGTCGGCCTCGGTGCAGTGCGTGGCGATGCGCACACTCGACACCCCGAGATCCCGGGCTGCCCGCAGATCGTCGATCGTCCCGACGCCCGGGAGCAGCAGCGTGGTCAGCTTGGCGTTCTTCACCACTTCGGCGGCCGCGGCGATCCAGCCCGCGTCGGTGGCCGCGCCGTGGCCGTAGTTCATGCTGGAACCGGCCAGCCCGTCGCCGTGCGCGACCTCGATGGCCGCGACGCCCGACGCGTCCAGCGCGGCGGCGATCGTGCGCACCTGCTCGACGCTGTAGCGGTGGGCGATGGCGTGCATGCCGTCGCGCAGCGTCACGTCCTGCACGTAGAGTTTCATCGAAGGGCTCCTTCCGCGGCGACCTGCACGAGCCGTTCCGCGGTCCGCAGGGCGGCCGAGGTCATGATGTCGAGGTTGCCGGCGTATCCCGGCAGGTAGTGCCCGGCGCCGGAGACCTCCAGGAACACCGCCACCTTCACGCCGCGGAACGCGCGCCCGAGCGCCGGCAGGAACGGCTCGTCCACCCGGTCGAACTGCACGCGCTGCTTGAGCCGGTAGCCCGGCACGTAGTCCTGCACCTGCGCGACCATGGCCTCGACGGACGCGCTGACGGCGGATTCGTCCACTTCGGACTCTTCCACGAGGCAGAACACCGTGTCCCGCATGGTGATGGGCGGGTCGGCCGGGTTGAGCACGATGATCGCCTTGCCGCGCCCGGCGCCGCCGACGGTTTCCAGTGCGCGCGCGGTGGTCTCGGTGAACTCGTCGATGTTCGCGCGGGTGCCGGGACCGGCGGACTTGGCGGCGATCGTCGCCACGATCTCCGCGTAGGCCACCGGCGCCACCGCGGAAACGGCGGCCACGACCGGGGTCGTCGCCTGGCCGCCGCAGGTGACCATGTTGACGTTGGGCGCGCCGAGGTGCTCGTCGAGGTTCACGGTCGGCACCACGTACGGCCCGATGGCCGCGGGCGTGAGGTCCACCAGCTGCTTGCCGTGGGCGCTGAGGACCTCGTTGTTGTGCCGGTGCGCGCCGGCCGACGTCGCGTCGAAGACCAGCCGGATGTCGGCGAACTCGGGCAGGGCGACGAGCCCGGCCACGCCTTCGTGCGACGTCGCGACCCCGAGCCGGCGCGCCCGCGCGAGCCCGTCGGAGGCGGCGTCGATACCGACCATCGCCGCGACTTCGAGCTCGGTCGAAAGCCGTTTCACCTTGAACATCAGGTCGGTGCCGATGTTGCCCGACCCGATGATCGCCACCGGGGTGCTCATGCGCGTTTTCCTCCGTCCGGCCCGGCGGTGAACCCGACGCGGACCTCTCCGATGTCTTCGAACCGGGCCACGTAGCTCCCGGGCGCCGGCACGGCCACCATCGGTCCCCACGCGCCGGCCAGCACCACTTCCCCCGCCCGCAGCGGCTCTCCGCGGCGCGCGACCTCCTGCGCCAGCCACGCGACGGCGACGGCCGGTGAGCCGAGGCAGGCCGCGCCGACGCCGGTCGAGATCGGCTCGCCGCCGTGCTCCAGCACCATGCCGAGCCCGGCGAGGTCCACTTCGGACAGTTTCACCGGCCGCGTACCCAGCACCAGAGCGCCGCTCGACGCGTTGTCCGCGACGGTGTCCGTGATCCGGATGTCCCAGCCGGCCACTCGCGAGTCGACGATCTCGATCGCCGGCAGCACGAACTCCGTGGCGCGCAGGACGTCGACGACCGTGGCGCCGTCGGACAGGTCCGCACCGAGCACGAACGCGACTTCACCTTCGACGCGCGGCTGGCAGAAGCGCTCGAGCGGGATCTCGGCGCGGTCGCCGAACACCATGTCGTCGAGCAGCACCCCGAAGTCCGGCCGGTCCACGCCGAGCTGGCGCTGCACGGCCTCCGACGTCAGCCCGATCTTGCGGCCGACCATCCGACGGCCGCTCGCGATCTTGTCCGAGATGATCCGGCGCTGCACCTCGTAGGCGGCGTCGATGTCGTCTTCGCCGAGGAACTCGCGCACCGGCTGCACGGGCGTCCGGTCCCGTTCGGCCCGCTGGAGGCGGGCGGCGGCGGTGTCGATCGCCGCTGCGACCCGGGCGTTCACAGCGCCACGCACACGTTGGTCGGCTGGGTGTAGAAGTGCAGCGAGTGCACACCACCCTCGCGGCCGATGCCCGAAAGCCCGTTGCCGCCGAAGGGCGAGCGCAGGTCGCGCAGGTACCAGGTGTTGACCCACGACATGCCGACGCGCATGGCGCCCGCGATGCGGTGGGCGCGTTCGAGATTCGTGGTCCACACGGCCGCGGCGAGACCGTAGTCGCTGTCGTTGGCCAGGCGGATCGCCTCGTCCTCGGTGTCGAACGGCACGAGCGCCGCGACGGGGCCGAAGATCTCCTCGCGCAGCACGCGGTGGGTGTTGTCGAGCCCGGTCCACAGCGCGGGGCGCACCCAGGCGCCGCCGTCGAGATCAGGGCCGAGGTCCGGGATCCCGCCGCCGGCCAGGAGCTTCGCGCCTTCCTGCTCGGCGAGCTCGTAGTAGGAGAGGACTTTTTCGCGGTGCTGGCGGGAGATCAGCGGTCCCGTGGTGGTGCCCGGATCGTCGGGGCGGCCGAAGCGCAGGGCCTCGGCGCGTTCGGCGAGGCCGGCGGCGACCTCGTCGAAGATGCCGCGCTGCACGTAGATCCGCTCGGTGCACAGGCAGATCTGGCCGGTGTTGGTGAACGTCGAGCGGGCGAGGCCGTCGACGGTCTTGCCGAGGTCCGCGTCGTCGAACACCACGGCCGCGTTCTTGCCGCCGAGCTCGAACGACACCGGCAGCACGCGCGGCGCCACCGCCTGCATGATCGCCGAGCCCGTGCGGGATTCGCCGGTGAACGTGACGCCGTCGATGCCCGGGTGGCTCGTGAGGAACTCGCCGGCCGAGCCGGGGCCGAAGCCGTGGACGACGTTGAACACGCCGTCGGGCGCGCCGGCCTCGGTGATGAGCTCGGCCAGCAGCGTCGCGCTCGAGGGCGTTTCCTCCGACGGCTTCACCACCACGGCGTTGCCCGCGGCCAGCGCCGGCGCGACCTTCCAGGTCAGCAGCAACAGCGGCAGGTTCCACGGCACGATCACCGCGACCACGCCGAGCGGCTTGCGCAGCGCGTAGTTCAGCGCGCGCCCGGCCGGGCCTTCGGTGAGGAACGAGTCGAGCCCGGCCGACGCGATCGTGTCGGCCGCGGCCCGGAAGTTGGCCGCGGCGCGCGAGACGTCGAGGCGGCGGGCCAGGTCGAGCGGTTTGCCGGTGTCGGCGACCTCGGCCGCGAGCAGGTCGTCGAACCGCTCGTCGATCCGGTCGGCGATCTTCCTGAGCACCCGCGCGCGCTCGGCGTCGGAGGTGCGGCCCCACGCGCCGTCGAGCGCGGCCCGGGCGGCGCGCACCGCGCGGTCGACCACCGCCTGGCCGGCTTCCTCGACCTGGGTGACGAGGGTCCCGTCGACCGGGCTGACCTTGTCGAACAGGTCACCACCGCTGTCGGTGAACCGCCCGTCCACGAAGCTCTTGAGCACCGTCATGTCCGCCTTCCCGCGTGGCTGTGATCCCTGCTCATCGTCGCGACCTCCAGCTATGCCTGACAAATGCCAAAGCCTTAAGTTGATATGTGCATATGGCTATAGTCGCTCGGTATGACCCCTCGTGAGCTGCCGCGACTGCTCGACGGCCGGATGAAGTTCCGCCACTTGGTGCTGCTCGACGCCATCGCGCGGCGCGGCACGATCGTCGGCGCGGCCGCCGAGCTGCACGTGACCCAGCCCGTGGCGACGCGCGGGCTGCGGGAGCTGGAGGAGATCCTGGAGGTCGAGCTGTTCCAGCGGGGCCCGCGCGGCCTCACGCCGACCGTGTACGGCGAGGCCTTCACCGAGCACGCGCGCGCGATCCTCGCCCAGGCCCGCCAGGCCGCCCGCCACGTGGTGGAGCTGGCGGGCGCCGAACGCGGCACCGTGGTGGTGGGGACGCACCTGTTCGGCTCGAACGTGCTGCTCCCGAGGGCCATCGCGGCGTTGAAGGCGGAGCGGCCGAACCTCACCGTGGCCGTGCGCGACGGGACGCCCGAGTCGCTGCTGGTGGAGCTGAGCGCGGGCCGGCTCGACCTGATCGTCGGACGGCTCACGCAGATCTCCGACGAGGGCTTCCTGCGCCGCAAGCTCTACGACGAGTCCGTGGTCCTCGTGGTCCGCGCCGCGCACCCGCTGGCCGGTGCGAAGACCGTGGACCTCGCGACGGTCGCCGAGTACCCGTGGATCCTGCCCGGTCCGGAGACGGCGTTGCGGCGTGAGCTGGAGGAGCTGTTCCACAACAACGACGTGCTCCTGCCCGCCAACCGCGTCGAGGCGACCTCGTTCCTCACCGTGCGCCAGCTGCTGCGCGACACCGACGTCGTGGCCGCGCTGCCGCGCCTGATCACCGAGGAGGACCCCGGGATCGCGCGCCTGCCGCTGTCGCTCGAACCGATCGGCCACAGCGTCGGCATCACCATGCCCGCCGCCGGCACGCCCACTCCGTCGGCGAGCGCGCTCATCGACAAGCTCGTGGCCGAGGCCGTCCAGGTGACCCGCCGCTTCAGCCCTGCTTCGTGACCCGCGGACGCTGCTCGCCCAGGTCGTGATAGGCCGACTTGTGCCACACCAGCGGCTGCAGGTCCTCCCGCGACGTCGACCCGTAGTCCAACGACTCGCCCACGAAAATCGTGTGGTCCCCACCGTCGTACGCGGCCCATTTCCGGCACACGAACCACGCCAGCGCACCGCCCACTGTGGGACACCCGTGGTACACGTCCATCTCCACGTCCACCGCCACACTCCACGGCTGGCGCGCGTAGAAATCGGCGATCGCCCCCTGGTCGTTCCCCAGGATGCTCAGCCCGAAGTGCCCATCCGTGCCCTGCAGCAACTGATGCATCCGCCCCGGCTTGTTCACACTCACCGCACACAACGGCGGATCCAGCGACACCGACGCGAACGAACTCGCCGTCATCCCGTGCACCCCACCGTCCCCATCCACAACGGTCACCACCGACACACCACTGGGGAAGTGCCGCAACGCCCGCCGAAACTTCAACGCGTGCGGATCG
Source organism: Amycolatopsis sp. NPDC047767 (assembly GCF_040704195.1). Taxonomy (NCBI): domain Bacteria; kingdom Bacillati; phylum Actinomycetota; class Actinomycetes; order Pseudonocardiales; family Pseudonocardiaceae; genus Amycolatopsis; species Amycolatopsis sp. NPDC047767. The sequence continues at coordinate 103,870 of NZ_JBEYSJ010000030.1, read as the reverse complement.
GTGGGGGCGTAGGTGCTGCGCGGTGTTCCCACGGACGTCCTCCTCGACGTAAGCCGCTTCTGACCAGCGGTGATTGGTGCATCCATCGTCGCTGCCGGAGCCATACCCGTCCAATGCCGATCCGGGCGTCGGGCATGTCTGAACGGTCATACTCGCTTTGAGTCAGCGTCGGCGGCTGTGGCGCGTTTGCTGATCGTGCGCGGCATGTCGGGTGCTCGGCACCGGTTACGCCGTGGTCTTGGAGGGGATCTTCCCCGTTCGCGCGCTTCGGGGAGATGCTGCGGGATTTGGTCTCGGACCACGGTGGGCTGGTGTCGGTTTGTTTCTTTGCCGTGCCGTTCCCGGAGACTGCCCGTCGGCACGCGACTCTTCCTCAGGCTGTCGAGTTCACTCCGGACCAAGAGTCAAACCCCAGATTCCACCACCACCCCCACCACCCGAGAATCCCGATTCCTCCTCCACAGCACAACAGCACACCCAATCGCCACGACAGCCGGAACCGCGGCCAGCAGCAAAATCGACCCGGCCGACAAAGCCAGCGCCAGCAGCAACCCAGCCCCCGCCGGACCCACGACAGACCCGAGCCGACCCAGCGCAGCAGACCAGCCGACACCGGTGGTACGAGCATCAACGTCATACAACGCAACAGCAAGCGCCGTCTGCCCGATGTGCCCCGCGATGATCCCAACCCCGGCAACCGTAAGCACAAGCAACAGCGCCACACCAGACAATCGCGCCAGCCCGGCAACGATCATGAAAACCACGCCCAGCGCTGGAAGCACCACCAGTGCACGCATGATCCCGATCCGAGCAGCCACCGGAATCAGCACCAGCCCGCCGATGATCCCTCCCAAGCTGACGAACGCGAGCCCCAGCGGCGCTTGCGTGCGGGTGAACCCATAGCTCGTCAGCAGAGTCGGCGCCCATGAGATCAGCGTGTACGACGAGGCGAACACCAGAAACGAGTACGCCCACAACAGCCCGGTATTCGCCCGCAACTCCGTTCCGAACAGCCGCAAAACCGAAGCCCCACGCGGAGAAACAGCGACCGCGACCGCAGGCGGCAACCCCACGAGCATCGCCGCGAACACCAGAACCGTCGCGCCGCCGGCGAGCCGGAAGACACCCGTCGGCCCCAGTCCGGTGATCAGCTTGCCACCGAAGAAGCCACCGAGGGTCGCGCCCGCCGCAAGACCCAGCGTGACCGCCACAGACACCCGCGAGCGGTACACCGGAGCGAAATGTTCGACCGCAAACGACACCGCAGCAGGCAGGACCGCGCCGAGGCCGAGGCCCGACACCAGGCGCATCACCGCCAGCAAGGCCATGGAGTGCACCGGCAACACCACCGCCGTGAGCACCGTGCCGACGGCGAACACCCCGACGCCCGTCAACAGCACCGGCCGGCGGCCGAAGCGCGCGCACAGCCGCCCCGCGGCGAGGTAACCGACGACCGTGCCGACGTTCGTGGCCACGATCGCCAGGGTGAACGCCGCGGCCGTCGAGTGCCACTCGTGTGCCAGTGAAGGGATGGAAAACGACAGCGCGGCCGTGTCGAAACCGTCGACGAGAACCGCGAAGAAGGACAGGACCAGAGCTCTGAACCGCACAATGCCTCCGAACGACCAGGCCCCCCTGGCGACCGAAAACCCCCGCGAAAAACCTCAGGACTCCGGCGCGTTGTGATGCTCCCACAACGCAAACCGGTGCGGTTCACTCAGCCCACAGGTCGTGAACGTGCGATACGGAAACGGCTCCACCCAGCGACGGTAGATCAGTTCCGCCCGCACCACCAGCCAGGGTCGTCCGGCCTCAGAAGAACCAAGGCACCGGCTCATGACCTCGATCCACCACGTCGCTGAACCGCCCGCCGAGGAACCCCAGCGGCTCGCCGTCCCGTGAGCACACCTTCAGCACCTCGCCGATCACCACCTCGTGATCCCCAGCCGTCAATGCCCGGTGGACCGAGCACTCCAAGTGCACCAGGGCATCCGGAATCACCGGGACCTCATGTGCCCCCGTCTTCACCGGCAGGCCCGAGAAGTGGTCCTCGCCGCGACGAGCGAAGCGAAGGGCGAGTTGCTCCTGCCGAGTGGACAGCACGTTCAGCGCGAAACGGCCCGCCGAGACCACCGCCTCGGTAGTGCGAGCACCAGTCGTCAAGCACACCAGCACCAAAGGCGGAGACAGCGAGACCGAAGTAAGCGAATTCACCGTCATTCCATGGGGAACCCCGTCGAATACGGTGGTCACCACCGCGACTCCAGTGGCAAACCGGCCCATCGTCGTCCGCATGGCCAACGCGTCAACGGGGCCGGATCCGGGAGTGCAGTCGGGAGGCATGGTGGTCATGCGCGGTAACGGACCTCGAACGTGAGCACACCCTCTTCGGTGCGCCAGGGGCCGTGGGGCATGCCCGGGGGGCGGCAGGCGTACATGCCGGCGGTGAAGGTCTGCCCGAGGGTGAGGTCGGTGAACGAGCCCTCGAGGATGTAGACCTCCTCCCAGAAGTCGTGGGACTGGACGCCCGTCGGGGAGGAGTCGGCGCCCGGGGCGTAGCGGAGGATGCGGGTGGCGACACCGGAGGCCGGGTCCGTGGACAGCACGCGTTCGGTGATGCGCGGGTCGTCGCCCTTGCAGATGGTGAAGTCCACGTCGGTCACGGGGAAGAACTCGCGTTCGGGTTTGCTCATTGGCTGTCCTCGGAGTAGCCGGCCAGGAAACGGTCCACTTCGGACAGCGGGCCGTCGAAGCCGTAGTTGCGGAAGGAGTAGCCCTTCACCACGAAGGGCGCGCCGGCGTAGAAGAGTTCGTACTGGTGGTGGCGGCCGGCGAATTCGCTGCCGACGGCGTCCCACGCGAGTTTGAAGAGCTTGACGCGGTCGGCGGCCGGGGTGCCGGGGCTGTAGATGTAGCGGTCGATGTCCGCGCGGGTTTCCGGGGTGGTCATGTCGGCGACGCTGGAGGGGACCTGCAGCACGCCGCCGCCGACGAGGTCGCGGAGGATGGCCAGCACGCGGGGGTACAGCTCCGACTGCAGGCCCATGGCGCCGTACAGCGCGCGGCTGCCGGGGCGCCAAAGGCCGGCCGAGTCGGGCGAGGCCGTGTACTCAGCGGCCAGCACGGCGGACTCCACAAGGGACACCAGGCTGGCCAGCTCGCCGAGTTTCTCCACGACACCGGGGAACTTGTCGACGCCGTTGACCGCCGCGACCTTGCGCGCCAGGCCGGCCAGGAACTGCAGCTTCACCGAGAACCGGATCTGCGCCTGCCAGTTGCCCAGCACGTGCGCGCCCGTCGCGAAGAACTGGTTGCGGACGCCGGCGACGTCGCGGTAGACGAACACGCGGTCCCACGGCACGAACACGTCGTCGAAGATCAGCAACGCGTCGGTCTCGTCGAAGCGCGTGGTGAGCGGGTAGTCGTAGTGACTCGTCGCGGCGGGCGCGTACGGGCGGCGGCAGTAGAGCTTGAGGCCCTCGGTGTCCACGGGCAGCACGAAGCTGAGCGCGAAATCCGTGTCCTCCGGCGTCAGCGGCTTGATGCACGACACGAGGATCTCGTCGGCGACCGGACCGCCCGTGGCCAGCATCTGCGCACCCCGCACCACGATGCCGTCGGCGCGCTCCTCGGCGACGCCGACCTGCACCAGATCGCCGTCCCACGCGCTCGCCGTGGTGGCGCGCGAAACCTGCGGCGGGATGATCGCGTACGACAGGTACAGATCCTCCTCGACGACACGCTTCTGGAACGCCGTCACGTTCGCCGCGTAGTCGCCGAACACGTCCGGGTGCGACGCGAACGCGGCGAGGAACGCGCCGACGTGGTCGGGACTGCGGCCCACCCAGCCGTGGGTGTGGCGCGCCCAGGTGGTGGCGGCCTCGCGGAACGCCGTGAGGTCCTCGCGGCTGCGCGGCGCGGTGAACAGCCGGTTCACCACGTCGCCGTCCGGGCCCGGCCGCGTCATGCCGGACGCGGGGTCGGCGGCGAGGTCGAACAGCTCCGACACGGTCTTCGCGATCGGCGCGAACGCCGGGTGCCGCGCCACACCGTCCACGCGCTTGCCGTCGAGGTAGACGCGCCGTCCGTCGTCGAGGGCGCTCAGGTACTGCGATCCGGTGCGCATCAAGCCTTCCTTCGCTGGGTTTCGTACACATGGGTCAGGGTTTCGCCGCCGGGCAGCCGCAGGTCGACGCGCCAGCGCGAACCAAAGACGAACTTCCCGCCGAGCAAGGAAAGCGTGCCGCAGAACAGCACGAGGTCACCGCCGTCGTCCAGCCCGGCCGGCATCCGGCCGAGCGTGTCCGAGGGGTGGCGCAGCGTCGCGACACTGCCGCTCTGATAAGCCGCAGAGTCCACACCGGACTCCACGACCAGGCCATCCCAGTCCACAACGGACAGGTCGGGCCCGATCTCCACCACCCGCGAGCCCAGCGGCTTCGGGCATGCGGCCTTGCTCTGCGCGATGTCGACACGTTCGAGCTCCCGGTCGGTGTGATCGGAGCCGACGCCGAGGTAGTACCGCCCGTCGTGACGGATCACCACGGGCTCGACCTCCCCCGACGTCGTCGCCGAACCCACCTCGACCAACGGTGAAGTGGTCAACAGTTCGGGCGAGAGCACGTAATACGCCGGCACACTCGCCGGCCGCGGCACGCCGATCGCCGCGAGCTCGGCGATGTGGTGCTCCACAGCGGCCTCGTCCTTCGCGGTGTAGCCCGCCACCACGATCCGCTCCGGCGCGATCACGAACGTCGCGCCGGAGCCGACCACCGTCAATTCGATCGTCACTTCACTCCTCAAAGGACGGTCAGTCCCGCCCCGCCTCGATGAACTTGCGCGCTGTCAGCTCGGGGTTCGCCAGCAGCACCTCGTGGCTGCCCTCCATGCCGACGAGCCGGAACATCACGAGCCGGTTGGACAGCCGCGGGTGCCGCCCCCACTCGCCCTGCGTGATGTCGTTGTCCTCGGACGGCGCCAAGTAGCTGAACGCCTGCGGCACCTTGTCCCAGCCCGTCATGTCCGCCGGGTCGGTGAAGGCGCTCCACGGCTGCGGGCGCAACACGTCGTACACGCGCTTCGCCTCCTCCGCCGAGGCATCGCCGTAGAACGCGTCGCGCCACACGGGGAACGGCAGCACCACGCCACCGTCGGTGCGTTCGTCGTAGCTCGCCTGCAGCGCGGCGACGAGGTGCGGCGGGATCTCGTCGACGAGCGCCCGGCCGTGCGCCGGCACGAAGGCGGCGAAGTAGACCAGCCGCCGCATCCGTTCGGGCAGCTCGATCGCCACGCGGGAGATCACGTACCCGCCCCAGCTGTGCCCGACCAGCACGACGTCGGTCAGGTCGTGCTCCCGGATGTAGTCGACGATCGGCTGCGCGGCGCCGCGCAGGTCGACGTGCTTGTCGTCGTTCTCGCCGAGGCCGCCGGCCGTCGGGGTGTGGACCTCGTGGCCCGCGTCCTCCAAGTGCTTGCGGACGGGGTCCCACAGTTCCCCGAAGTGCCACGCCCCGTGCACCAGTACGAATCGCATCCGCCGCTCCGTTCTCGCCGATGAGTGCGTACGGCACATGCTGCTGTCGGCGAGCGGGAAGGACTATCGGCGAAGCGACGCGCGAGCATCGGATTCGCGCAAACCGTCAGCGGCGGCCCAGCACGGCCGACGGCGTGACCCCGAAGCGCGCCTTGAACTGCGTGGCGAACTCGCCCAGGTGGAAGTAGCCGCATTCCGCCGCGACGCCCGTCACGGTCGTGGTCCCCGGCTCACCCGCCGCGAGCAGCCGGCGGGCCCGGTCGAGCCGCTGCCCCCGCAGCCACTGGCCAGGCGTCGTGTCGAGGTCCCGGCGGAACCCGGCCTGCAGGCTGCGCAGGCTCGTCCCGCTCTGCCTCGCGACCTCCGACAGGCTGATCGGCTCGGCGAGGTGGTCGAGCAGGTACTCCATCGCCCGCCGCACCTGCGCCGACGGCACCCGCGCGGGCTCGGCTTCCTCCTCGCGCAGCTGCGTGAGCAGGAACGACTCGATCACCAGCTCGCCCAGTTGCTGCCCGACCTCCGGCCGCGCGACGCTCGGCCCCAGCGTCGGCAGGCTGACCACGCTCTCCAGCAGCCGGTACAGGAACGCGGGCTGCTCCGGCAGCGACAGCGAGAGATCCACCGGACCGGCGGTCGCGACCCCGCGGATCCGGCGGGCCGTGCTCTCGACCCAGCGCCGGTCCATCCGCACGATCAGCTGGTCGAACGCGCTGTCGATGTCCAGCTTGAACTCCCGGTACGGCCCCACGATCGCGGGCCGCCCCGGCGCGAGCTCCGCGGTGTCGCGCCCGTAGGTGAACTTCGCGGACCCGGCGACGGGCAGCGTCAGCAGGAAGTTGTCCTCTTCGGGCACGGCGGGCGCGACCGTCACGTCGGCCCCGTAGCGCAGGCGGTTGAGCGAGATCGGGCCCGCCGAGAGGTGCTCCAACCGGGTCGCCAGCCGCGCCCGGCGCGAATGCACCACGAGCCGATGCGGCCGCAACGCCTGCGCGCAGGCCTGCGTGACCTCGTCGGGATCACCGCTGGACGCGAGCACCTGCTGCGACACGTCGGCCAGGCCGGCCGCGAGCTGCGCTGCTGTCATGCCGCCTCCCGGTGTGTTGTCCCTCAGGACAACATCCCGGCTCGCCGTTGTCCAGCGGACCCGAGAAGCGGGCGCGGCGATGCCACCGTCACGAATCAGTGCGGCCGGACCGAGTGGCCGGACGGCACCGGCGCACCCGCGTCACTCAAGCCGAAACGACCTCGAGCTCCGCCGCGGCGATGTCGGCCGCACCGGCCGCGTTGGGGTGGAACGCGTCGTTCATCAGGCCCGCGTCCGCGGCGGCGGCGTAGCTGCCCCAGCGGTCGAAGAGATCGAGCACCGGGACGCCGTGGGCATTGGCCACGGCGTACACGGCGTCGCGGTACGGCGACAGGTCGACCCAGTCCGGGTCGCCGGGGATCTGGGCCTCGAGGACGACGTCGCAGGTGTTCTCCAGTGCGGACACCATCGTGTCGAGGTTGGCCGCGTACCGGTCCGGCGCGATGAACGTCTGCTCGTTGGCGTCGTTCGTCATCAGCGCGATCAGGGCGAGGTCCGGCGCCCACGCCACCACGTGGTTCAGCGCCGAATACGCCGCGCCACCGGCAACCCAGTCCTCGGTGGTCGACATCGAGATGCCGAAGTCGCCGATCGTGATGCCGTCGGCGGCTTCGAGCCCGATGCTGCCGACGCGCAGCTCACCGGCCTCGCCGGCCACGGTGACCGTGACGGTGTGGCGGCCGGCGGCCAGCTTGGGAAGCGCGACGAGGTGCGTCGCCAGGCCGGCCGCGCCGCTGACCCGGACCGGGCCGGGCTCGGCGCCGTCGATCGCGATCGTGCACTCGCGCGAGTCCAGCGTGGTGATGACGCGGGCGAGGTAGTCGCCGGCCTCCGCGACGAAAGCGGTGAGCGAGACGGAGCCGCCGCTCGTCGCGGACGAGGCGAACGTGGTCAGCGCGCCGGGCGCGAACTCGGACCAGGACCCGGTGAACGTCAGCCGGGAATCGGCCGTCATGGTGCGCGGGTTCAGGATCACCGAGGCGCCCCGCACCGGGAAGCCCCGGGCCGCCAGCATGCCGCCCATCACCACCGGCGGCGACTGCGTGGCGGGCTGGAGTCCCTGACCGGCGCTGATGGAGTCGCCGATCTTCGCGTACCTCGCCGAACCGGTTCCGGCGACGGCGGCGGCCCGCTTCCAGCGCCAGCGCCGGATCGAGGCCGCAGTCATCCCGGACAGCTGCCGGCCGTCGTCGGATCCGCCGGGGTGCGCCGTGACCATCGTGCGAGCTCCTTCGTCGGGCGGACGTCGACCCATAATCACATCCGCGCCGCCGCGCGGGTGTCCGATCCGTCACGTTGGTGATGCGAGTGCGCGCGTGATGCCCGCCCGTCACCGTTAGGGTCGGGGCGTGTTCGTGAAGATCTGCGGCCTGAAGACGGCGGCCGACGTGACGTGCGCGGTCGAAGCGGGAGCCGACGCCGTGGGGTTCCTGCTGTGCGAGAGCCCGCGGCAGGTCACCCGCGCCGAGGCGGCGCAGCTCGCGGCCGGTGTGCCCGGCGAGGTGCTCACGGTCGGGGTGTTCAAGGGTGTGGCCGTGCGGGAGATCCGCGACGCCGTGGCCGAGACCGGGATCCGGGCCGTCCAGCTGCACGGCTCCGGGTACTCACCGGCCGACTTCGCGGCGTTGCGCGATCTGCCCGTGCGGCTGATCCGGGCCGCGGCACTGCGCTCCGGAGAGATCCCGGCCGTCGGCGAATACGGCGAAGACCTGCTCCTGCTCGACTCCCCCAACGCCGGCTCCGGCGAGACGTGGGACTGGTCGGCCAAGACGCCCGACGGCGACTGGCTGCTGGCCGGCGGCCTCACCCCGGACAACGTGGCCGACGCCGTCGCCACCGTCCGCCCGTGGGGAGTGGACGTCTCCAGCGGCGTCGAGTCCTCCCGCGGCGTCAAGGACCAGGCGCTGATTCGAGCTTTCCTCAGCGCCGCAAGGAGTTCCTGACCGCGGACGACAGCGGGTGGGCGCCGATGACCACCCGCTGCCGGCGGATCAGTGGGTCATGAACTCGTCCAGGCGCAGCGCCCGGTTGACGATGCGGACGTCACCGATCCAGCCGTGGAACACGTTGTCGATCGCGCCGCCGTACTCGTGGCCGCCGAGCAGCCAGGTGAGGCCGAGCGAGGCGATGCCGACCGAGTCGGTGAACGGGTTGTCGGCCACCAGCGAGCTTTCGATGTACGCCTTGGTGTGGTGACCGTCGTTGACCACCGCGAGGTGCCACCACTGATCCTCGGGCATGCCGTGGCTCCAGTTGGTGGTCGGGTAGGTCTGGCTGAGCGGGTAGCAGTTGAACTGCAGTTCACGACCGTTGTTCGTGGTCATGAGCTGGGCCACCGGCTCCTTGGGGTCGGTGTTCTTGCCGTGCTTGCCCGCGTCGCCGGCCGCGCCGCGGCGGACCAGCACCGGCATGTTGCCGTTGTTGCCGCCGTCCCAGTCGCGCGGGATCTTCACGAACGTCTCGATCGTGTAGCCCTGCTTGAACGTCTCGGCGTTCAGCGCCGCCTTCGCCGCGGTGGTGAGGTACGCGCCGTGCAGCGGGTTCTTGCAGCCGACGAAGCGCAGGCTGGCGTGGCCCGGCTGGTCGGGGTGGTGGTCGTCGGACCAGGTCAGCGCACCGGGAACGGTGCCGGGCACCGAGGCCAGCGTGAGGTCGTTGCCGTTGCCGGACAGGTCCTTGACCTTCTGGGTCGTGGTGACCGGGCTGCCGGCGGCGGCGTGGTTGCCGTCGAAGCGCCAGTACGCGAGCGTGCCGGGCAGCAGGACCTTGTTGGCCCCGCGAGCCGCGCGCGTCTTCACCGGGATGAAGCCGGAGAAGCGCTGCTCGAAGTCGAACGGCATCGAGAACCGGTCGACGGCGGTGGTCAGCCGCGACTCCATGACCTCGAGGCGGTTGCGCTTCGCCGGGTCCTTCTCCAGGATCCACGGCGAGATCGTCTCGACGTCGATGGTGTTGCGCTCGAGGTCGAAGTGGTACAGGCGCAGCATGCCGCCACCGCTCATGTAGCGGTTCTGGTAGTTCGTGATGTGCAGGTGCACGTCGTTGCCGGCCGTGTTCTTCTTCGTGATGCGGCCCGAGGGCCAGTAGTGGCCGTTGAGCGTGAGGAAGATCTGGTCGTTGTCCTTGATCAGCGAGTTCCACACCGTCTGGCCGTAGTCGGTGATCTCGGCGTTGTTCTCGGGGTCGCCCGACTCGTACGGGTACACCTCGTCGCCGTAGGTCGGCGCGACGATCTCGTGGCAGGTCAGGATCACCGGCATCTTCGGATGCGCCTTGATGACCTGGTTCGCCCACGCGAACCCGGCGGCCGACGTACGCCAGTCCATGGCCAGCAGCAGCCAGTCACGCCCGGCCGCGTGGAACGTGTGCGCGGTGTTGTAGCCGCTCGCGTCCGAGCCGACGAACGACTTCTGGCCCTTGAAGCGCTGCGGGCCCATCGCCTGCAGGTACGGCGTGTTGCCGCGGGTGTCGTCCCCGGACACGTCGTGGTTGCCGGCGAGCACGCTGTAGGCGACGTTCGCCTTGTCGAGGATCTTGAACGTCTTGTCCACGGCCTGGAAAGACGTGACGTCGGCGTCCTGCGTGACGTCACCGAGGTGCGCCATGAACACGATGTTGTTGTTCGGCGTGCCGCTGTTCTCGATCACGTACCGGAACGAGGCTTCCTGCGGCTCCGGGTTGATGCTGTTCTGGCTGCCCCAGTAGAGGTACTGGGTGTCCGGCATCACGGCGACGGTGAACTGGAGGCTGTCGCCGTCCGGGTTCCATCTGCCGGTGCCTCTGTTGGCGGTGTTCGCGGTGTCGGCCTGGGCCGGTGCGACGCCGAGCGCACCCAGCGCCGTGGCGCCGACGCCGGCGAGTCCCGCGTTGCGCAGGAAGGACCGTCGGTTCGGGCCCACCTGGTTTTCGCGCATGGTCTACCCCATTCAGGTTTCCAGGGAGAATTCTTCAGCGCCCCGGACGCTATTCACGGCTGTTTGAGCCAACACGAACACCAGGTGGCCTGTTCACGTCGGCTCCCTTACGTCGCGCGCCCTTGAGACGCAGGTCACGGCTGGTGGGCCTGGCGGGCAACGGGTCTGCCCTTTCGTTTTCGACAATTCCTGTCTCGTCCGGGGGCATTTCCCGTCGGCTGTCACGAAGCGCGACTGTGCGTGGTCTACCGGGTACTCGTTTCGATCACCTCCGGTGGAAGGGGTCCCCCTCGTGCCGGCGTCCCTGTCCTGGCTGCTGACGGCCGCGTTCGCCGCGCTGGCGTGGGTGCCACTGGCGGAGCTCTGGCGTGGGGTTCCTGCTGCTCCGGCGGAGGTCACTGGGCGGCGCGAGTCTCCAGTGGATGTCCACGGTGGTCAGGCGTTGTCGTGTGGCGTGGGTTCATCGTTGCCCGCCAACACTGTGGGGCCGTCGTTGCCCGCCGACGCTGAGGGCTCGTCGTTGCCTGCCAACGCCAGCGGCTCGCCGTCGCCCGCCATCGCCGCGGACCCGCCGTTGCCCGCCAACGCCGGCGGCTCGCCGCTGCCCGCCAACGCCGGCGGCTCGCCGTTGCCCGCCAACGCCGGGGGCCGCCGTCGCCCGCCACCGCCGCGGACCCGCCGTTGCCCGCCAACGCCTCGTCGTCGCTCCGGCGGCCGACCCGCTCCGACTCTGTGGCCGAACTCGTCCTCTGCTCCGCGATGATCGCCATGACCTGTCCCGTCGGCGCCCCCATCCCCGCCGCCGGCTGGCAGGCCGTGCTTCTGCTCACTCTGGGCTGGTCCCTCACGACCCGCCGCCTCCACCACCTCGCCCCCATCACGACGATGCTGTTCATGCTCACCGCCATGCCACATCCCGCACACGACCACGGCCCGTGGCTCACCATGCCCACCATGGGCCATGGCTGGTGGACCCCCATCACCTTCGCCGCGGCCGCGTGGTTCCTCCTCGAAGCCGCCCACACGGTCCCCGGGCGTGGCGCACGAACCCAACCCACGCGTTGTCCCGCGCGGGCATGAGCCTCGGAATGGCTTGCGCGCTCGTCGCGTCCGGCTGAGACGGCGATCTCGGCGTAAACCTGTTCCTGTGCCCGTAATGTGAGCACTCGTGCTCTCCACAACTCGACGGCTGACCGCGCAGTGGACCGCCCAGTACGGCGAGGACGCCGCAGCAGACTGGGCCGCACACTGCACCGAGGAAGAATTCATCCGCGTCTGCGACGTGGCCGACTGGCTGATCTACCTCGGACCGCCCACTCCGTCCGGCGGAGGCATGATGGCCGCCAAAGCCCTCGCGATCGCTGCGGATTTCGTCCATGAAGGCACCCCGCGCCACCTCGCGCGCAAGAACCGGAAGAAGCTCGACCCGGCCCGCTACGCGGAACCCGATCACACAATGGACAGCTCCGCGGACCTCGAAGCGCAACGCCGGGCCGGCCAGTACCACGGCGTGACGGAGCAGTTCGAGACCTTTTGGTCACCTTCCGTCGACGTTTCCTGACCCGCGACACCGCCTCAACCGCACCGGGAGTTTCCCCGACAGTTTCGGTGCCTGCATTTCCCCGACCATTCGATGCTACGATCACAAACGATCGCCACATTCGTGCGCCTGGTCACGGTCAGCATGCACGCCAATTTCAAAGGAGCACTCATGGCCCAGAAGGTTCTCGTCGAAATGCTGGACGACATCGACGGCAGCCCGGCCACCCAGACAGTCCCCTTCGGACTCGACGGTGTCAGCTACGAGATCGACCTGTCCGACGACAACGCCGCCGCGCTGCGCGATGAGCTCGCGCGCTACATCGGTGCGGCCCGCAAGACCGGTGGCCGCAAGGTGCGCGTCGCCGCGGGGCAGCCGACGGCGGCCACCCCGGCCGACCGCGAGCGCTCGCGCACGATCCGCGCGTGGGCCAACGAAAACGGCTACCAGATCTCCGAGCGCGGCCGCATCCCGTCCGACGTCGTGAGCGCCTACGAGCAGGCCGAGCTCGAAGCCGCCAAGCCCTCGGCGCCGGCCCGCAAGCGCCCGGCGCGCAAGAAGGTCGCCGCCGCCAAGAAGTAGTACGGCGAGCGCGCTGACCGAGGTGCCGGCTCGTTGACAACGGACCCCCCGTTCGTCAACGAGCCGGCGCCAGTCGGTCCACAGTGGATCGCCACCCCCGCGACGGTTTCCGCCGAACCGGTACCGATCGCGTAAACAAGATCCGAACTCGCACAGTTCCACCTCAGCCCGGTCGATCAAGCGCGACGACGTTCCACCCACCGGAACCAGCCCCGCGCCACGCCATCGCCAGCTGCCCGAACGTGTCCGGCGTGCCCCTTCCGCCGACGTTTGCACAGCCCCCGATTCCCCCGCGCCCCGCGAATCGCAACAACTCCGACGCCGACGTGGCGCAGTTGTGCCCTGGTGGCGGGTGTGCCGCCGTGGGACACTTCACCGATCGTTCCCATGGTGCCGCACCGGTGCCGCCGGCTCTGGACCCAAGCAGGTGGGACACCACGCCCGAGTTGTCCGGAGGTGTCGGGTAATGCACGCCGATCGGTCGCCGCAGGGGCGGACCGGCGTGCTGCTCATCGGCACCCGCGGGCCGGAAGGCCCCGGTGAGGTCCTGGTCCGGATCCGCGGCGGCACCGAGACCTACCGGGCCTACTCCGAGGTGCCGCTCGCGAAGGGCACGACCGTGCTCGTCGTCGAATCCCTCCCCCATCGTGCCGTCGAGGTCATCGCCTGGACGGATCCCTTCACCAGCAGCTAGGAGAACGACGATGTTCGGTTATCGCGTGCCCGCACCCGACGAGGCGATGCTCATTTCCGGTGGCAAGAGCAGCGGCACGGGAGAGACGCCGTTCCGGGTGGTCACCGGGCACGGCGCGTTCGTCATGCCGTTCTTCCGGAAAGTGCGGTTCCTGACGCTCAGTATGTCCGAAGCCGAGGTGTCCGAAACCTGCGTGACCAAGCAGGCCATCGCGCTCAACGTCCGCGCGGTCATCGCGTTCAAGGTCGGCAACGACACCGAGAGCATCGTCAACGCCGGCCAGCGGTTCCTGTCCGACCAGCAGCAGATGTCGGTCCTGACCGGCCGTATCTTCGCCGGTCACCTGCGTTCGATCGTCGGCTCGATGACCGTGGAGGAGATCGTCACCGAGCGCCAGAAGCTCGCGACCGAGGTCCTCGACGGATCGGCCGCGGAAATGGCGAAAATCGGCCTGACCATCGATTCCCTGCAGATCCAGTCGATCGACGACATGAAACTCGGCTACATCGCCGCCATGGCCGCACCGCACAACGCCGCCATCCAGCGCGAGGCCCAGATCGCGCAAGCCCGCGCCGACCAGGCCGCGGCCGAGGCGGAGCAGGAATCGCAACGGCGGCAGGCGGAGTACGCGCGGCAGACCTCCGTCGTGCAGGCACAGTACAAGGCCGAAGTCGATAAAGCTCAGGCCGAAGCCGCTCAGGCCGGTCCGCTGGCCCAGGCCATGGCCCAACGCGAGGTGATCGACGCCAGGACCGAACTGGCGCAACGGGAAGCGCTGCTGCGCCAGCAACAACTGGTGGCCGAGGTCGTCAAACCCGCCGAGGCCCGCGCCGAACAGGTGCGCATCATGGCCCGCGCCGACGCCGAGGCCACGGAGGTCACGGCCGCCGCCGCCGCGTCCCACAACCGCGTCGCCCTCGACCGGCTCCTCATCGAGCAGCTGCCCCAGATCGTGAAGGAAGCCGCCGCGGGCCTCAGCGGCGCGAACGTCACCGTCCTCAATGGAGCCGACGGCCTCGGCCAGGTCGCGGCCGGCCTCGTCGGCCAGGGCCTGGCCATCCTCGATTCCGTGAAGAAGACCGTCACCGACTCCGGCACGCCCCAGCCGGCGCCGGACAACGGCCCCGCGGAACGCGACAACAACCACGCTGTCACGAGCTGACGCACGAGCACGCGTTCTGACAATTTTCGTGGCCTGGCCCCGATTCTCGAAGAGCCAGGCCGCGAAACGCCCCTCACGCCCAAGTCCGCGTCACCCGGCTCCGTGCCGAATGTCCACCGGCCGCCCCGCGTCTATGCTTCCCGGATGCCGCAGTACCGGATTTCCGAGGCAGCGAGGCTGCTGGGCGTGAGTGACGACACGATCCGGCGCCACATCGACGCCGGGGCGCTCACCGCGACCAAGGATCGGGGCAAGCGGTCCGTGATCGACGGTGGGGAGCTGGCGAAGTTCGCTCGCAGCCAGGGCGACTCCGCTCCCGACCCGACTGCCGTGGGGAGTTCGGCGCGCAACCGGCTGGTCGGGCTGGTCACCTCGATCGTCGCCGACAACGTCATGGCGCAAGTCGAGATCCAGTGCGGCCGGGACCGCGTGGTTTCCTTGATGAGCACCGAGGCGGTGCGGGAACTTCGCCTCGAGCCGGGTTCGGTGGCTGTCGCGGTGATCAAGGCGACCACCGTGGTCGTCGAAACTCCGAACACCTGATCGGCCAGGCACCGGACGGATTCCGGTCGCGCCAGGATTCAGCCGAGCGTGGCTTGGACGACGTAGAGCGCGCCGATGCCCAGGGCGAGGATGCCGAGCAGGAGGCGGAGGCCGGTTTCGGGGAGCCGGGGCTGCAAGCGGGTGCCGAGGTAGCCACCGAACAAGCCGCCGAGGCCGCAGGCGAGGCCGACAAACCAGTCGGGAGCGATGTCGCCGGTCGAGGTCATCGCGAGCAGCGCGAACGACGTGGCGCCGACGAGTGATGTGACGAAGGTGGAGGCGAGTGCGGCCGGGGCGGCGGTGGCGACGGGCACTCCGCGGCTGACGAGGATCGGGCTGAGGAGCGAGCCGCCACCGATCCCGTAGATCCCGCCCACGATGCCGACCACCAGGGCCAGCGCGACGGTCGCGCGCGGCGACGGCGGCGTATCGGCGTGGTGCTCGGCCGGACGCAGCGCGCGAACGCAAAGCGACAGGCCGAGGGGAACCAGGAAGGCCGCGACCAGGAGCCGGAACACGCCGGGGCCGGGCACCGCGAACACGCGGATGACGGCTCCGATCACGACGCCGGGAACGGTACCGGCCAGCAGCAGCCGGGTCAGCGGGCCGCGGAGGTGGACGTTGCGGCGGTGCCGGATGAGCGCGCCCGGGCCGGCGACGACGTTGAACAGCAGGTTCGTCGGGGTGACCGCCGGGCTCGGGACGCCCAGGACGCTGACCTGCACGGGCAGGAGGAAGACGGCGCCGGACACGCCGACGGGAGCGGTCACCGTCGAGATGATCAAGCCCGCGACGAACGCGAGCACCTCCGTCGACCAGCTCACTGCCGTCCTTCCCGTCCTTGCGTGCGTCCTGATTGTGAGGTGTGGACTGTTCGGCGCTGTCGTCCGGACCTCACGGTCGGTAGCCTTGCTCACTCTGCGACGCGGCAGGAGGGCGCACGATGCGACGTGGCTTCGGACTCAGGTTCCTGGCAATCGGTGCGGTGGCCGCTGTGGCAGCGGCGTGCGGGTCGCCGCCGCCGGCACCGTCGGCTCCGGCGGGTGGTTCCGCCGTGCCGGTCACCGGCACGTTGATCGTGAACGGGGCGGGCACGTTGGCCAAGCCGTTCACGGCCATGATCGCGGCGTTCAAGGCGGAGAACCCGGGTGTGACGGTGCAGTCGCGCTTCGCCGGGAGCGTCGAGGTGGTGCGGGGCATCACCGAGCTGCACAACCCGGTCGACGTGCTGGGTGTGGCGGACTACTCGCTGATCCCGTCGAAGATGTACGGCACGCAGTTCGCGAACTGGTACGTCGGGTTCGCCTCGAACCGCATCACCTTCGCCTACACCGACCAGAGCAAAGGTGCCGCCGGCCTGACGGCGGACAACTGGTTCCAGGTGCTGGCGCAGCCGGGGGTCCGGATTGGACGGTCCAATCCGGACACAGATCCGTCGGGGTACCAGACGTTGCAGATGCTCGCGCTGGCGCAGAACCATTACCACCAGCCGAATCTGTCGGCCGCGGTGCTGGCGAACTCCCCGCCCGAGACGATGGTCGGCACCGAAACGCAGCTGCTGCCGGCGGTTTCCACCGGGCAGATCGACTACCTCGGGATCTACCGGTCCGACGCGTTGCAGCACCACTTGCGGTTCCTGGACTTGCCCAGCCAGATCGACCTGTCCGACCCGGCGCAAGCCGCGGCGTACGCGACGGTCAGCGTGCCGACGTCCTCAGGGCCACGGACGGGCAAGCCGATCGTGTACGCGCTGACCGTGCCGACCAACGCGCCCAACGCGACGGCGGGCCTGAGGTTCGTCGAGTTCGTCCTCTCGCCGGCGGGTCAGAAGATCATGTCCGACAACGGGTTCACCGTGGTCAACCCGGCGGTCGCCGGGGTCGCCGACGGCGCGCAAGTGCCCGCGTCGGTGCGGCCGCAGACGGTGCCGGCCACGCTGCCCGGGGGCTGAATGAACGAGACGGTCGGCCGCGCGGCGCCGCGGCGGGTGCACGGGTTGTTCTCGGCAGGGCTGTGGGTCGCGAGCGGGCTGCTGCTGGGGTTCATCCTGCTGCCCGTACTCGGCCTCGTCACTGCCACCTCGCCCGGAAGTCTCCGGGACGCCGCGGCCGACGACGAGATCCTCGACGCGCTGGTGCTGAGCGTTCAGGACGCCGCGATCACCGCCGTGGTCGCGACGGTGCTGGGTGTCCCGCTCGCCTACCTGCTGGCCCGGCGGCGGTTCCCTGGACACGCGCTGGTGCAGGCGATCGTGGACCTGCCGCTGGCGGTTCCGCACACGGTCGCCGGGATCGCCCTGCTGTTCGTGTTCGGCCGCACGGGCTGGCTCGGCGCCCCGTCGCAGGCCATCGGATTGTCGTTCTACGGCACGCAAGCCGGGATCATCGTGGCGATGCTGTTCGTCAGCGCGCCGTTCGCCGTCAACAGCGCGCGGGTCGCGTTCGAAGCCCTTGACCCGAACGTGGAACGTGCCGCCCGAAGCCTCGGCGCCTCGCCGGGCCAGACGTTCCGGCGGGTCAGCCTTCCGCTGGCCTGGCGCGGAGTCCTGACCGGCGCGGTGCTCGTGTACGCCCGCTCGATCAGCGAGTTCGGCGCCGTCGTCATCCTCGCCTACTACCCGGCCACCGCCCCGGTGGCGATCTACAACCTGTTCCTGTCCTCGGGGCTCGCCGAATCCGCGTCGGCGGCGGTGCTGCTCCTGCTCGTCGCCCTGGCCACGTTCCTCGTGCTGCGCACGCTCGCCTCCGGGTGGCTCGTCGGCAGCACCCGGCCCCGGCGGTGACGCGTGCTCACCGTCACCGACCTGCTCACCCGAGCGGGCTCTTTCCAGCTCGGGCCGCTGGACCTCACCGTGCCCGCCGGCCGCGTCCTGGTCGTGCTCGGCCCCTCGGGCGCGGGCAAGAGCATGCTGCTCGACACCATCGCCGGCTTCCGCACGCCGGGGCGCGGGCGGGTGCGCGTCGACGGCCAGGACATCACCGGCCTGCCCGCCGACCTTCGCCGGATCGGCGTGGTCTTCCAGGACGCCGCCCTGTTTCCCCATCTGTCCGTTCGCGACAACGTCGGCTTCGCCCCCGCGTTGCGCGGGCACCGGCGCACCCCGGAAGTGGGGGAACTGCTCGCGCGGTTCGGCATCGCCCACCTCGCCCGCCGCGCGCCCCGCTCACTCAGCGGCGGGGAACGGCAACGGGTCGCGCTGGCCCGCGCCCTCGCCGCCCGCCCGGCCGCCCTCCTGCTGGACGAACCGCTCTCGGCACTCGACCAGCCCGTCCGGGAGGAGCTGCGCGAGGTACTGCGCGCGACGCTGCGCGACCTGGCCGTGCCCGCCATCCACGTCACGCACGACCGCGACGAAGCACTCCGCCTCGCCGACGACCTGGCCATCCTCGACGCCGGCACCCTCCGCCAGACCGGCCCCACAGCCGACCTGACCCGCCACCCCACCGACGCGGTCACCGCGCGCCTGCTCGGCTGGACCGCCCTCGGCCCCGCACGCCACGACACCAACGGCCTGCACGTCGGCGACCTGCCGATCAACCCCACGGACCCCGGCAACGGCGCGACGCGGGGGACGGTGTACTACCGGCCGGAAGAAGTCGTCCTCGGCAGCCCACGCCCGCGTTCATCCCCGGCGCTGCGAGCACGGGCCCGCGTCCTCGAGGTGGTCCGGACCATTCCGCTCGCCCGGGTCCTGGTCGCCACCACCCCGCCGCTCACCGCGCTCGTGCTGCACCGCGACCTCGACGAGCTCAACGGCGAAGTGGAAGTCACCGTGCCCCACCACGCGCTGCGCATCATCGGACCCGCAACACCTTCGCCCCCGAGGGGGGCTTGATCTTGATTACGCCCCTGGCCGCGTCTCTGACCTGGGCCGGGTCGATTTTCGGTCCACATCGGCGACTGCCGAGTGTCGTCGAGCATTGTTGGCGCTCACCAGCCACGACGGCGGGTACGGTCGATGCGTGATCGCTGGTGAGCAGCCGGACTTGGACGAGATCGAGGCGCATTTCGTCGCGCTTCTTGACGGGCGAATGAGCCGTGACGCTGTCGACCGGTGGGCTGGTCGGTGGCTGACTGATGACGGGCCCTCGTGGGATGAGCTGAGCCTGTGGGCCTTGCAACTTCTCTTCGGAATCGATCTGCGTCATGGGCCTGGCGAGGATTACCTGCATGACGACAGCCAGGTGCGGGACTGGCTTGTCGAGCTAAGGAGTCGACGTGCCCGGTGACTTGCGGCTTTCGCGGGCAGCAGTCCGGCACTGTGAGGCAGGACTGTGCGGTACGGGCCCAGAGATTCGAATCCCTGACGTTCTGGTCTGGTTCCTACCTCTGCCGCTGTGCGCCAACCGTTGTCGACTTCTGGCATTGATTTCTGGCAGTTGACTGGCAATCCAGCGACTCACCGGTCACCTACTCAGTGAGGGCCTAGGAAATCGAGTGAAGATCAACGACGTCCCTGGAAGGCTGGGGGCATGGAGTCTCCCGACGATCAAGAACTGACCGCCGCTCAGGACGCCGACTCCCCAGACTGGTCCGTCCGCGCATCGGCCGGTCGGCGGCTCGCGGCATCGGACAAGATCGACGGAATCACGGACGTCCTCCACAGTCTCCTCTTGGATCTCCGAGACTCCGCGGTCACCCAGGAGACCGCGGAGGCCCTGCTCACACGCAAGGACACGGCTGGCCTGCGCTGCGTGCTGCTGGGGAGCAGCCGAGCCGTCGAGTTCTCGACCAGAGATGAGCTCGTGGCCGCTCTGGACTGCAACCCGGAGCGGATGACGACCGCAGGCGCGGATCGGCTGATCCAGCAACTGCACGAGCTCGCTGCCGATGACGACGACGGGGTCCGCGACGAGGCCCCCAGGATCCTCTCGCGTCTGCGGCCGCGCAACCAATGGGCACGCGACTCGGACAACGACCAGCTCTGATCCGACACGACAGCACAGCCAAGTCCTCATCGGCTGGTCCATCACTGCCGGGGCTAGTTGTACTGATCATGCCAGCACGCACCCAGTTCCGAGATTAACTACAAGCAGGGCCTCTTCGTCCATGCCGCCGACTGGCGCCAGCCCGATCGAGCCTGTCAACGGCGCACCGGCTTGCCTGCCGCCGGCATACCTCGGGACTGCGCCCTTGACAGGCTTGATAGCCCGCGGGAGGTCGGGATGGACGACAGGCACACACGGACGCAACTGGCGTGCTCGGCTCGACCATCCTGGAGACCTGCCCGTCCGGCGAGGACATCTCTTGATCAATAGACCTGTTGACGGCCCCGCCGGCGGATGGTCGCTTGCCCGCGGGTTAAACACGGTGCTCAGCCGCCCCGGAGGGGCCGCCTTGACGACGCGAAGCTCAGCTCACGCCAGATCGCCGACCAGCTCGGGCACGCCCGGCCATCGATCACCCAGGACGTCTACATGGGCCGCACGGTCGTCTCTCGTGACAACGCGATCGCGATGGAAAGCATGTGGATCGACGGGGCTCAGCCAATTCCCGGGATAAACCGGGGGTTGATCTTGACGAAGAGCCAGGGGAAACGCCCTGACCTGCGCCGGCAGTGCCCCCGACGGGGTTCGAACCCGCACTGGGTCGATTTTAAGTCGACTGCCTCTGCCAGTTGGGCTACGGGGGCACCGACACCTTAGCGGGGCCGCCGCGGGACGTCAGATGTGCGGCGTGTGATCCGCCACAGCGGATGCCGGCGCGAGCTCCGAGGCGCCGACCGGGCCGAGCGCGTCCATCAGCAGGTCCAGGTACCGCCGCCAGCCCTCCGAGGCGCCCGCGGGGAATGACGGCAACGTGCCCAGCAGCATCAGCACCAGGCGCGGGACGTCGTCGGGCACGAGGTCCGGGCGGAACGCCCCCGAGGCCTGCCCGGCGGTCACCAGGGCGGCCACCGGCGAGAAGAAGCGCCAGGCCAGGTCCATCGTCAGCGCGCCCACGTTGTTGGCCGCGGCGAACAGCGGTTGCTCGGCGGCCGCCAGACCGACGGCGGCCTCCAGTGCGACGTAAACGCCCTCCCGCGGATCGTCGAGGGAGGCGGCTCGGGACAGCACGGGCGCGATCGCCTCGTCGAACCGCGCCTCCAGCACCGCGCGCACCAGGTCCTGCTTGTGGGGGAATCGCCGGTACAGCGTCGCGACGCCGACGCCGGCCGCCGCGGCGATCTCCTCCATCGGCACGGTGACGCCGCCGGCGGTGAAGACCGAGTAGGCGGCGTCGACGATGCGGCGGGCGTTGCGGGCGGCGTCAGCACGCAGCGGCTGCGGGGGCATGCCCTACACTACCAACTGATAGCTCACTATCACTTGGACAGGAACCTCCCATGGCAGAAGGCATTTCCCGTCGACGGCTGTTCAAAGCCACCGCGGCCACCGCGGCCACCGCCGCGATCCCGGCCAGACCGCGAACCGACGTGGACCTCCGCACCTTCCCCTCGCCCGACCTCGCGCCCTACGTCGACGAGCTCCCGATCCCGCAGACGATCCGCGGCGACCAGCGCCTCGCCATGGCCGAGTCCACCCACCGTTTCCACCGCGACCTCGCCCCCGCGCCCACCTGGTCCTACGGCGGCGCCGAGTACCTCGGCCCCACCATCGAGGCCCGCGCGAACCAGCGCCTCGAGCTGACCTTCGACAACAACCTGGGCAAGCACCTCTTCGCCGCAGACGTCGACCCCACGCTCGACGGCGCGTCCGAAGAAAACCGCACCAGGCCCCACACTTCGGTCCACCTGCACGGCGCCGTCACGCCGCCCGAGATGGACGGCCACCCCATGGACGTCTTCCACCCCGGCGAAAGCCGCACCTACCGCCACGAAAACCGCCAGCCCGCCGCCGGTCTCTGGTACCACGACCACGGCATGGGCCTCACGCGCCTGAACGTCCACGCGGGACTCGCCGGCATGTACCTCCTGCGCGACGAAGGCGACACCGGCGACCGCACCAACGCGTGGCGGCTGCCCAGCGGCGAGTTCGAGCTCCCGCTGATCCTGGCCGACCGCCGCTTCCACGCCGACGGCTCGCTCAACTACCGCACCCTCACCCTCGTGCCGCAGGGCCACTGGGACGGCGGCCAGATCGGCGATCGCATGACCGTCAACGGCAAGGTCTCGCCGTACGCGGCGGTCGCCCGCGGCCAGTACCGGTTCCGGGTGCTCAACGCGTCGAACTTCCGCGCGTACCACCTGTTCTTCCGCGACCGGCGCCCGTTCCACGTGATCGGCAACGACGCCGGCCTGCTCGACGCCCCCGTCGTCACCACCGACATCCGCCTCACGCCCGGCGAGCGCGCCGACCTCGTGGTCGACTTCTCGGACCTCGAAAAGGGCGAGCACGTCGACCTGATCAACGACCAGACCGAAGCCGCGCTCATCGCCCTCGTCACCGGCGCGCAGCCGCTGCCCGACGTCGTGCGGTTCACCAGCACGGGCGCGAAAGGTCACCAGCAAGCACTGCCGACTCGCTTGCGTGTCACGAAAAAGCCGTCGGCGCCCGATCGCCGCCGCGTCGTCACGCTCACCCAGGACCTCAAGCTCACGCGCTGGCCGCCGATCGGCATGTCGCTCAACAACCTGTGCTTCGAGGACGACCCGATCGCGATGCCGCGCCAGGGCACCACGGAGCTGTGGGAGGTCGTGAACCTCACCATCGAGGACCACCCCGTGCACCTGCACCTGGTGAACCTGCACCTGCTCAACCGCCAGATGTTCGACCCGGTCGCCTACTCACTGGCGAACCCGCGCCCGCCCCTGCACACGGAATGGGCGCCGCCGCCGGACGACTTCCTCATCGGCCCGCCGCAGCCGCCCGCGCCGTGGGAAGCGGGGCCGAAGGACACCGTGAACTGTCCGCAGAACACCGTCACGCGCTTCCTCGTGCACTTCCCGACGGCCGACGAGCTCGGCTTCGACCCGGACGCGACGTTCACCCCGGCCGCCACAGCGATGCCCGGCATGAACATGGACCTGCAGGGCTACGTCTGGCACTGCCACATCCTCGACCACGAGGACGACTGCATGATGGCCCGCTACCGCCTGGTCGAGCCGTAAAACGACCGAAGCCGGACCTCCCGTCGAGGAGGTCCGGCTTCGGCGTGGGAACACTCAGCCCTTCGAAACCCGGGCGAACTCTTCCTTCGGATTGTTGATCTGCCCGAGCGAGATCACCTCACGGCGGAACAGGCCGCCGAGCATCCAGTCGAACAGGATGCGGGTCTTGCGGTTCCACGTCGGCATCGCCTTGAGGTGGTACGCGCGGTGGAAGAGCCAGGCTGGGAAGCCCTTGATCTTCAGGTTCAGCGCGTCGGCGACACCCTTGTGCAGGCCGAGGCTGGCGACCGCACCGAGGTTCTTGTGGAAGTAGTCCTTCGGCTGGCCGCCGCGCAGGACCTTGATGATGTTCTTGGCCAGCAGCGTGGCCTGGCGCACGGCGTGCTGCGCGTTGGGCGGGCACGTCGCCGTCGGGTCCTGCTCGGTGCGCGAGAGGTCGGGGATGGCGGCGTTGTCGCCCGCCGTCCACACCTCGGGGTGGCCGACGACCTGCATCGCGGCGGTGGCCTCGACGCGGCCGCGCTTGTCGAGCGGCAGGTCGGAGTCGGCGAGCACCGGATTGGCCTTCACACCGGCCGTCCAGATGAGCGTGTCGGTGTCGAACTCGGTTCCGTCCGACAGCACGACGTGACCGTTTTCGAACGACTTCGCCGCCGTCGACAGGTAGACCTCGATGCCGCGCTTCTCCAGCTGCTGCACCGTGTACACGCCGAGCGTCTCGCGCACCTCGGGCAGGATCCGCCCGGCGGCCTCGACGAGCACCCAGCGGATGTCGGCGGGCTTGATGTTCGGGTAGTAGTTCTCCACCGCGAACCGGGTCATGTCCTCGAGCTCGGCCAGCGCCTCGATGCCGGCGAAGCCGCCGCCGACGACCGTGAAGGTCAGCAGGCGCTTGCGCAGCTCGGGGTCGAGGGTGCTGGCCGCCTCGTCGAGCTTGGTCATGATGTGGTTGCGCAGGTAGATGGCCTCGCCGATGGTCTTGAAGGCGATGCCCTGCTCCGCCAGGCCCGGGATCGGGAGGATGCGGGCGACGGCGCCGAGCGCGACCACGAGCACGTCGTAGTTCAGCGTCTCGATGTGGCCGTCGGCGGCCTCGACCGTGACGGCCTTGCGCTCGTTCTCGATCTTCGTCACGCGCGCGGTGAGCACGTGGCAGCGCTTGAGCACGCGGCGCAGCGGCACCACCACGTGACGGGGTTCGATCGCGCCGGCCGCCGCCTCGGGCAGGAACGGCGCGTAGGTCATGTGCGGCTGAGGGTCAACGACGGTCACGGAGGCCTCGTTGGCGCGCAGCATCTTCTGGAGCCCGTACGCGGTGTACAGGCCGACGTATCCACCACCGAGGATCAGGATCCGAGTCGGTTCCGACTTAACAGCCATGACTCCATAGTCGCACTTGCCGAGCCGTATCGCTCGGGTACCCCGCCCCGCTGTGACCAGCATCGCCATGCAGGCGGTAACGATTCAGAAGAGGCCTGCGGCCCTGGCCGCGGAGGCGAACACGTCACACACCATCGCGTGAGTCACACGGCCCGTCTGGACATTACGGGGTGACACGTGGTAACAGCCGTGCAGCTGTAGGTCACCAAGCCCGACGACGGTCCCGTGGCCGAACGCCGGCTTCAGCGACGGCACCGGCCACCCCATGTCGGCGAGCCAGTGGCGGCAGGTGTCGCGCTCGGACGGCGTCGGCTTGTTCTCGGGTGGCGCGCAGCGGACGGGCGAGACAAGACGGGTGACGCGGAGGGTGAGCCCGCACGGCCAGCGCGGCGTTCGCCGGCCCGAAGCCGCGCACGGGCTTGGCCCAGTACTCGTCGTCGAGGTAGGCGGCGCGTTTCGTGGCCGCCACTTTCTCGCGCCACGCCACCAGCCGCGGGCACGCGCGGCACTCGATGACCGCGGCGTCGAGCTCCGCGAGGGTGTCCATCAGCGGCCGGCCAGGGCCGCGCGGCAGAGGTGGTCGGCGGCGCGCGTCGTCTCGGGCAGGCGGTAGCGCGGGCTCAACGCGAGCGTGAGCCGGACGGCGTGGTCGAGGTTGATCAGGTGTCCCGCGGAGACGTACACCGGCTTCACGCCGGGCCGCGTGCGCACGACGGCGCCGACCTGCTCGTCGCCGTCCAGCAGCGGGGCGGTGTCGCCGGGTTGCGGGCCGGGCTCCGCGTGCGTGCCGACGAGCCGGGTCTTGCCGACGCCGAACGCCGGGGTCCCCGTGAGCACCCCGAGGTGGCACGCGAGCCCGAAGCGCCGCGGGTGGGCGAGGCCGTGGCCGTCGCAGGCGAACACCTCGGGCGGGTGGGTGAGCGCGGCGACGGCGTCGAGCAGCGGCGGCAGCTCGCGGAAGGCGAACAGGCCAGGCTCGTACGGGAAGGTGACCTCGCCGGTCACCACGCGTTCCTCGACCACGCGCAGGTCGTCGAGGGCGAGCGTGACCGCGGCGGCGGCGATGCGCGTGCCGGCGGGGTCGTAGGCGACGTCGAGGCCGGTCACCGTCGCCGGCGCCGGGCGGGCGTCGGTGAGGTCCACGCGGCCGCGGAGCGCGTCCTGGGCCTCACGGGCTTCGGGAATCGTGGCGGGCCAGCGCATTCCGTCAGCTTTCCACAGCGAGGTTGGCTAAGTTGGGTCCATGTCGGACACCACCGAAGAGACCCCTGAAAAGCCGGCCACCGCGGAGAAGCCGCCGGAGCCCGTCGACGACCTCGTGACCACGCACCACACGCTCACGGTCAAACGCCGCAAACTGGCCTACACCGCGCAGGCCGGTCGCGTGGTGCTGCGCCAGGAGGTGCAGAAGGACGGGAAGTCGGAGGGCCACAAGCCCAAGGCCGAGGTCTTCCTCACCGCGTACACGCTCGACGACGCCGACCCGGGCACGCGCCCGGTCACGTTCGCGTTCAACGGCGGCCCCGGCTCGTCCAGCATCTGGCTGCACATGGGCCTGCTGGGCCCGCGGCGGGTGCTCTCGGGTGACGTCGACGACCTGGTGCCGCCGCCATACGGGCTCGAGGACAACACCGAGACGCTCCTCCAGCACAGCGACCTGGTGTTCATCGACCCGGTCTCCACGGGCTACTCGCGCGTGACCGAGGGCGGCGAGTCGAAGGACTACACCGGGTTCCAGGGCGACATCGAGTCGGTCGCCGAGATCATCCGCCTGTGGGTCTCGCGCAACGAGCGCTGGCTGTCGCCGAAGTTCCTGGCCGGCGAGTCGTACGGCACGCTGCGCGCGGCCGCGCTGGCCGGGCACCTGCAGGACCGCTACGGCCTGTACCTCAACGGGCTGCTGCTCATCTCGTCCGTGCTCGACATGGGCACGCTGCGCTTCCAAGACGGCAACGACCTGCCGTACTCGCTCTACGTGCCCACCTACGCGGCCATCGCGCACTACCACGGCTTCCACGGCGAGCGGCCCCTCGACGACGTGCTCGCCGACGCCGAGGACTTCGCGTCGAAGGAACTGCCGTGGGCCCTGGCTCGTGGTGCGCGGCTGTCCACTCAGGACCGGGCGGAGGCCGTGGCCACGCTGGCTTCACTGACGGGGCTTTCGGAGTCCTATGTGGACCGGGTCAACCTGCGCATCGAGCACGTCCGCTTCTTCACGGAGCTGCTGCGCGACCGCGGCCTGCTCGTCGGCCGCATGGACGGCCGCTTCACCACGTGGGAGGTCGACGGCGGCCGCGAGCACATGAGCGACGACGCGTCCATCTCGCGCATCATCGGCGCCTACTCGGCGGGCTTCAACCACTACATCCGCGCCGAGCTCGGGTACCAGAACGACCTGCCGTACGAGATCCTGTCCGGCGATGTCTTCAAGGCGTGGTCGTACAAGGACTTCGAGGGCCGGTTCGTGTCCGTTGTGGACTCCGTGAGCGCCGCCATGCGCGCGAACCCGCACCTGAAGGTCCACGTCGCGTTCGGTCACTACGACGGCGCCACGGCGTACTTCGCGTCCGAGCACGTGCTCGCCCACCTGCAGATCCCGGACGAACTGCGCGAGAACATCGAGACGGCGTACTACCCGGCCGGGCACATGATGTACGTGCACGAACCGACGCGGATCCAGCAGTCGAAGGATCTGGGGAAGTTCGTGAAGTCGGCTTCGAACCGGTGATTGTTTCGGGCGTTTCGGTCTAGAGGACGAGGTCGGCCAGCCGGTCGACCTCGTCCGGATCCGCCACGGTCGGCGTGAACGTGAGCTCGTTCAGCCCCGCCGCTTCGAAGTCCCGCACGATGGCCCTGATCTTCTCCGGCGTCCGCACCGCTCCGTCGGCGATCGTGTCGGCGTGATCTCCGGCGTACGCGTAGTAGGAGCGCAGGTACTCGTCGCCGCTCTCGGGCTGCGACGTCGAGAAATACGCCAACCCCAGCAACCGCGGTTCGCCTCCGCGGCCGGCTTCCGCCCACGCTTGCCGGATCTCCTTCACCGTCGGCTCCGCTCGCGCCGGCCCACCACCGGCGCCCGTCCAGCCGGCCGCGTGCTCGACCGTCCGCCGCACCGCGCGTTTACTGTGCCCACCGATCAGGATCGGTATCCCCGGCGGCTCCGGCACCACGGCCCTGCTCTCGCCCGGGAAATCCCCTTCGGCCACCGCTTCACCGCGCCACGCCCGCTTCAGGTAGCTCAACTGGCGATCGAACGCCGCGCCCCCACGCCGAGCCCGAGCGTCAGCCGCCCTTCCGCCAACGAAGCCACGGTCCCGGCCACCTTCGCCAGCACCGCGTCCGGATACGTCGGCCCCAGCACCGCGTTGGTGACCAGCCCGATGGTGCTCGTCGCCCCCGCCACACCCGCCAGCGCCGTCAACGAGTCCAGCGACGGATACGCCACCCGCCCGATCGTCGACACGAACCCAAACCCACGCCGCTCCGCCCGGCGCGCCCACTCGAGCACCACCGGCCCACTCGTGCCGGGCACCGTGTTGGGAATTCCGATACCGATCCGCATGCCGCCAGTGTGCAACCCCCGGCCGCCCGCCGCAGCGCTCGGCTCAGGGCACGAAAGCCGCGCCGACGCTCTGGTTGTTGGCCTCGATCAGGAACGAGTTGTGCGCCGCGTTGGCGGTAACCCTGGTGTACACCACGAAATCGCGCGAACACGCCGCGACGATCGGGGCGTTCGTCACCCAGGTGTTGATCTTGAAGTGGTGGACGGTGTTCGTCACGGTCACCCCGGCGAGGGGACCGTTGGTGGTGGTGTTGCAGACGTTGCCGTTCGCGTCGAGCTGGTTCACCACGAGCTGCGTGCCGACCAGCGAGTTCGCGCCGTCCATGCGCGCGCCGGCCGAACGTTGGCAGAGCCCGTTGTCCGCGTTGTAGCAGACGGTGATGTTCACGTCCCCGATCGCCTGCACGGCCGTCGCCCCGGCGGGCGCGGTGAATGAGACGGAGTTCGCGGTCGCTGAGGAGTTCACCAGCACCTTGCCGTTGAACGTCTGCTTCACCGCGGCAATGGGCCCATCGACGTCCTGCAGGTACGACGACGCCAGCACCGAGATGTGGCCACTGACGTTCGCCGCGTGGTTCACGAACTGCGCATACACCGCGCACGTCAGCGCACTGTCCACCGGCGCCGTCACGAACCCGCGGGTGAGCAACGTCGTCGCGGTGTTCGCGAGCACGTTCTGCCCGCTCACCAGCTGCGCCGCGTTCACCGTCTGCCCCGGC
Source organism: Amycolatopsis sp. NPDC047767 (assembly GCF_040704195.1). NCBI lineage: Bacteria > Bacillati > Actinomycetota > Actinomycetes > Pseudonocardiales > Pseudonocardiaceae > Amycolatopsis > Amycolatopsis sp. NPDC047767. The sequence goes on along the minus strand of NZ_JBEYSJ010000030.1, from coordinate 75,107 downwards.
CGCCGGCAGTACACGAGGTGCGACACCTCCGTGACCTGCGCGGCGCCGGTGACGTTCAGCTTGCTGCTGACGTACCGCGTCTCCCCGGCCGGCACCGTGACCACCGCCCCGAGCGCCCGCGTGTGCTTCCCCGCGGCCGGCGTGCCCGACGGATCACTCGCGTAGCCCCCGGGCGCGGAGATCGGCACGGTGGTCGCGGCGTTCGCCGCCCCGGCCCCGGCCATCAGCCCCGCCACGACCATCCCGACCACGGCCACCTTGGCCCACCCACCACAACGCACAGCCCCCACCCCCCAGGCGCGGCACTCGACGCGCCGGCTCCATCGTTGGGTGCGCCGGTTTGTGGTGTCAATGCCCCTACTGCCGATTCACCGCTGGGGACGCTCGAATCACTCCGGCTGCAGTTCAGAGGCGGTACGGGTAGAGGTGCACCTCCGCGGCCGCAACCCGAACCCTCTGCCCGACCCGAGGCACCGGCCCGGAAAACTCCACCAGCACCACGTCGCCGCCGACCCGCAGGGTGACGACGTCATCGACAGCCAGCACCTCTCCGGTCAGCGATGCCTGGGCATCCTCGCGAAGACCGCCCTCGAGCGCGAACCCGAGCCCGGAACGACTTCCCACTCCGATACCTCAGCCGGCAAGTCGAGCTCGACGTGCACCTCCCCGAGCACCGCCGGCCCTGATCCTTTCCAGAAACCCGAAGCACTACCGGCCGCCGACCTGAACCGCACCAAGCCTCGCGCCGCGTCCACGACTCGGACGATCTCGACTTTCACCGGCCCATTCTCACCGCAATATCCCGGCAAACAGAACGGCCCCGCGCCAAGGCAGAAAACCTCGACACGGGGCCGTCAACCCACCAAGACCGACTACTTCACGTACTTCGCCCCGCGCGTCACAGCCGCGTAAGCATCCACCGCGCCATGACCGTAAAACCCGTTGAACGCAGCATTCCCGTTGCAAGTAGCCGTGAACGACTCGTCCCGGCCCTCGTCCAGGTAGTCCACCGTCCGTGGCACCGGGCAGGCGATCGGCGAAGCCGTTCCCTCCAACACCCGCTGAACGGCGTCCGGGTCCATCCCGAAACCGGAACCCGACTTCTTCCCGTACTCCGAAACGATCAGCGCCGCCACGCCCGCGGCGTGCGGCGTGGCCATCGAAGTCCCCTGCAGCCACTGGTAGTACCCGACCCGGCCGTCACGGGCGACGGCCTTCTGCACGCCCGCGGCAACCCCGGCCGGAGTCACGTTCCCGGCCGCGTCGACGTTCCCCTCGGCCACGGCCACGTTGCGCGGATAGGCTGACAGGATCTCGTTCTCCACCTTCTGGAACCAAGGCGTCCCGAAGCCGTCCCGGTAATACCCGCCCGGCGCGGAAACCGAGATCTGCTCGGTCCCGTAATTGGAGTAGTCCGCCTTCGCCTGCGACGGACCGAAAGCGGCGACACCGATCGTGTGCGGGCCTTCCGTGGGCATCGACAGGCAGGACGCGTTGTCGATCTGCCGCGGGTGCGCCGCCGTGCTCGGGTAGTCCGGGCTCGTGGCGTCCGGCAGGGGCGCGCCGAGGTCCGTGTGCTCGTTGCCCAGCGCGACGACCATCGAAACGCCCTTGCGGTGCGCGTAGTTCAGCGCGCGCGTGGTGGCCTCGATGACGGTGCGCTGCTCGGCCTGCTCCTCGGCGGAGTCGGCCGGGTTGGCGCGGCAGTTGTAGAGCCACGGGTCGGTGTAGAAGCTCATGTTGACCACGTCGATGCCCGCGTCGCCGGCGTAGGTCAGCGCGTCGACGGTCGGCTGCAGGAAGAAGAAGCCCGAGTCCTGGCCGGCGCGGATGTTCACCAGCGAGACGCCCGGGGCGACGCCCGAGACGCCGAAGCCGTTCACCGCCGCGCCGATCGTGCCGGCGACGTGGGTGCCGTGGCCGTTGTCGTCGTGGTCCGCGGGGTCGACGCAACCGCGGTACTCACACGGGCCGTCCACCACGGCGCCGTTGACGTCCGCCACGATGTCGCGCGTGAAGTTCCGCGAGTCGGCGCGGTCGAAGTTCGGCGCGATGTCCGGGTGACTCGCGTCGACGCCGGTGTCGATGATGCCGACCTTCACGCGCTTGTCGCCGGGCTGCTTGGTGCGCGCGAGGTCCGACCGGGTGGACTTCAGGCCCCAGAGCTGGTCGTCCAGCGGGTCTGTACCGGAAGCGCCGCGCTTGGCACCCGAAGAACCCGAAGAACCCGAAGCCCGGCCCTCCTTCTCGACCGCGTCGTGCTTCGCCTTCTTGCCGTCGCGCGGCGCCGACCCGATCGCCTTCGACCGGGCCGCGCCGAACACCGCGCTGCTGGACGACACCCGCGCCACGAAGCCCGAAGCCGGCGCCGAAGCCGTGATCAGGCCGACGGCGTCGTTGCGGGCCACCACCGTCCCGCCGGCGGCCTCGACCGCGGCCACGGCGGCGCCGACGTCCGAACGCGCCAGCACCGTAAACTCCGTGACCGGGCCGGACACCCCTGCCGACGCGACCGGCACGAAAGCAGTCGCACCGAGCAGGGGTACCGCCAACACGGCGAGAAGCAGTCTGGGTCTCTTCACGGGTCCTCCTCCAACGCGAAAACCGACAATGCAACGTACATACCGGACACACGTTGCAGCAATCGCCAAGCGGAGGAACCCGACTAAAGTCAGGGCACCACGGACCGGGCTTCCGCGAAGTGGCACGCCGAGAGGTGACCGTCGGTGCGCGGCGACAGCTCGGGGTCCTCGGTGGCGCAGATGTCCTGCGCCTTCCAGCACCGCGTGCGGAACCGACAGCCCGACGGCGGGTCGAGCGGGCTCGGCGGGTCACCTTCGAGCCGGATGATCTGCCGCTGCCCGCGCACCTCCGGGTCGGCCACGGGCACAGCCGAGAGCAGCGCCTGCGTGTACGGGTGCGAGGGCCGCTCGTAGATCTCGTCCTCGGTGCCGATCTCCACGATCTTGCCCAGGTACATCACGGCCACGCGCGTCGCGAGGTGGCGCACCACGGACAGGTCGTGGGCGATGAACACGTACGACAGCCCGAACTCCGTCTGCAGGTCGCCGAGCAGGTTCATCACCTGCGCCTGGATGGAGACGTCCAAAGCGGACACCGGCTCGTCGCAGATGATCACCTTCGGCCGCAGCGCGAGCGCCCGCGCGATGCCGATGCGCTGGCGCTGCCCGCCCGAGAACTGGTGCGGGTAGCGGTTGAGGTGCTCGGGGTTGAGCCCCACCACCTCCAGCAGCTCACGCACCTTCTGCGCGCGCGAACCCTTCGGCGCCACCTCGGTGTGGATCTCGAACGGCTCGCCGACGATGTCGCCGACGGTCATCCGCGGGTTCAGCGACGTGTACGGGTCCTGCAGCACGATCTGGATCTCGCGCCGCAGCCGGCGCAGCTCGCCGCCGCGCAGCTTGAAGATGTCGCGGCCCTCGAACGTCGCCCCGCCCGCGGTCGGCTCCTCCAGGCGCATCAGCACCTGCGCGAGCGTCGACTTGCCGCAGCCCGACTCGCCCACCACGCCGAGCGTCTCGCCCGGCGCCAGGTCGAACGAGACACCGTCGACGGCCTTGACGTGCCCGATGGTGCGCTTGAACAGCACGCCCTGGCGCACCGGGAAGTGCTTCACCAGCTCCTGCACCCTGAGAATCGGCTCAGCCACGGCTTCCCACCACCTCTTCGGCGAAGTGACACGCACTGACCCGGCCGAAACCGAGGCTGTGCAACGACGGCCGTTCCTCCGAACAGCGTTGCTCCGCCCGCTTGCACCGCGGGTGGAACGGACAACCCGAAGGGATGTCGAGCAGGCTCGGCGGCAGGCCCTTGATGGTCTCCAGCGTCTGCCCCTTGAGGTCCAGCCGCGGCAGCGAGTCCATCAGCGCCGCCGTGTACGGGTGGCCCGGCGACTTGAACAGCTCGTGCACGTCGGCCTGCTCCACGATCCGGCCCGCGTACATCACGGCGATCCGGTCGGCGACCTCCGCGACCACACCCAGGTCGTGGGTGATGAGGACGAGCCCCATCTGCCGTTCACGCTGGATCTCGCCGAGCAGGTCCATGATCTGGGCCTGCACGGTCACGTCGAGTGCCGTGGTCGGCTCGTCCGCGATCAGCAGCACGGGGTCGAGCGCCAGCGACATCGCGATCATCGCGCGCTGGCGCATGCCGCCCGAGAACTGGTGCGGGTAGTCCTTCACCCGCCGCGCGGCGGCCGGGATGCGCACCAGGTCCAGCAGCTCGATCGCGCGCTTGCGGGCGTCCTGTTTGGACATCCCCTGGCGCACGCGCAGCTGCTCCTCGATCTGGAACCCGACGGTGAACACGGGGTTCAGGGCCGAGAGCGCGTCCTGGAAGATCATCGCGATCTCGGTGCCGCGCAGCTCGCGCCGCCGTTCGGGCGTGGCCGTGAGCAGGTCCTCGCCGCGGTAGCGGATCGAACCTCCGGTGATCACCCCCGGCGGCATGTCGAGGATGCCCATGATGGTCTGCGCGGTCACGCTCTTGCCGGAGCCGGATTCACCCAGTACGGCAAGGGTTTCGCCGGCGTGCACGGAGTAGCTCACACCGTTGAGCACGTTGGCGACGCCGTCGGCCGTGCGGAACTCCACCTGGAGGTCTTCGACCTCGAGCAGCAGCTCGTTCGTTGGTTCGGACATCGGCGGGTTACCTCGACTTCGGGTCGAGCGCGTCGCGGATCCCGTCACCGAGCATCACGAACGCGAGCACGGTGATGGTGACGAACGCACCGGGGAACAAGAGCATGTGCGGGTCGGCCCGGAAGTAATCGCGCGAGTCGCTGATCATCACGCCCCACGAGATCACCGGCGGCCGCACGCCGATGCCGAGGTACGCGAGCGTCGCCTCGGCACCGATGGCCGCGCCGAGCGCGATGGTGGCGTAGACCAGCACCGGCGCGAGCGTGTTGGGCAGCAGGTGCCGGAACACGATGCGCGGCGTGCTGGCGCCCAGCGCCCGGGCGGCCTTCACGTAGTCGAGCTGCTTCGCGACCAGCGTCGCCGAACGCATGATGCGCATGGCGACCGGCCAGGTCAGCACGGCGATGGAGCAGACCACCTGCACGATGATCGTCACCGCGCCGGGGTTGGAGCCGGGCGCGTTGAACGTCGTGAGGATGACGATCGCGCCGAGCACGAACGGCAGGCCGGCGAAGATGTCGCCCAGCCGCGAGAGCAGGCTGTCGATCAGGCGGCCGTAGTAGCCCGCGAGGATGCCGACCAGCGAGCCGAACACCACCGTCAGGATCGTCGCGAACACGCCGACCAGCAGCGACGCGCGGGCGCCGTAGATCGTGCGGGTGTAGACGTTGTAACCCTGGTTGTCATAGCCGAACCACGCCTCGGACGACGGGCCCTGGTTGGCCTTCGTCAGGTCGCCCAGCCCGGGGTCACCGTGCGCGAACAGGCCCGGCGCGATCGCGATGAGCACGATGAACAGGATGATCACCGCGGAGATCACGAACGCCGGCTTGCGGCGCAGCTGGCGCCAGGCGTCACCCCACAGGCTGCGGGGCTTCTTCGTCTCGGTCGCGGAGTCGTCGATGCGCGACAGCTCCGCCGCGTCGACAGCCGTGCCTCCGACGAGGTTGGGGTCAGTCATAGCGGATCCTCGGGTCGAGAACGGCGTAGAGCAGGTCCACGATCAGGCTCATCAGCAGGTACACGAGCACGAGCAGCACCACGACGCCCACGACGGTGGCGCTCTCGCGGTTCTGGATGCCGCGGAAGATGAGCCCGCCCAGGCCGTTGATGTTGAACACGCCCTCGGTCACGATCGCGCCGCCCATCAGCGCACCCAGGTCGGTGCCGAGGAACGTCAGCACCGGGATCACCGAGTTGCGCAGCAGGTGCACGCCGACCACGCGGCTGTTGGGCTGGCCCTTCGCGATGGCCGTGCGGATGTAGTCGGCGTGGCGGTTCTCGGCGATCGACGTTCTCGTGAGCCGTGCGACGTACGCCATCGAGAGGCTGCCCAGCGCGATGCCGGGCACAATCAGCTCGCCGAAGCCGGGGTTGTCCGACACGCTCGTGTCGATGATGCCGAGCTCGGTGCCGAGCACCAGCTGCAGCACGATCGCCGTGACGAACACCGGGAGCGAGATCAGGAAAGTGGTCGAGACCAGCACCAGGTTGTCGAGGAAACCCTTGCCGCGCAGGCCGGTCAGGACACCCGCGGTCAGGCCGATCACGGCCTCGATGAGCACCGCGATGAGCGCCAGGCGCAGCGTGATCGGGTAGGAGGTGGCGATCAGCTCGCCGACGGAGGTGCCGTTGAAGGTCTCGCCCCAGTCGCCCGTGAACAGGCTGCCGAGGTACTTGAGGTACTGGAGGATCAGGTTGTCGTTCAGGTGGAACTTCTCGGTCATCAGGTCGACGTAGGCCTGGGGGCAGGCCGTCTGACCGCACTTGCCGGAGAAGGGATCACCCGGGACGGCCCACACCAGCACGTAGATCAGGAAGGTCGTTCCGAAGAACACCGGGATCAGCTGGAGCAGGCGTCGCAGGACGTAGCGAATCATGCGTCAGTTCCTAGGAGTGCGCGCCGGGCGAGCCGCGGACCGTCCTGGTGAGACGGTCCGCGGCTGCCTTGGTGGTGGGACGTCTTTCTCAGCGCGTCACTTGGTGACCTCGACCGACGAGTAGTCGGCGCGGCGGCGGAAGTCGAGCGTCACGGTCTTGGTGTGCTTGGACTTCGCGGCCACACCCTTCTCGTCCCAGACCGGGATCGACGGCAGGTCCTTGGCGATGGCGTCCTCGGCCTGCTGGTAGATCTTGATCGCGGCGTCCTTGTCCGGCGTGGAGTCGGCCTGCTCCAGGAGCTGGTCCACGGCCGGGTTGGAGTAGACCGAGTCGTTCGACGAGGCGCCCGTGCGGTAGATCGGGTTCAGGAAGTCCTCGATCGACGGGTAGTCGGCCGACCAGTCCGAGCGGCCCATGCCGGTCAGCTTGTGGCCCGTCACGATGCTGCGCCACTGGCCGAAGTCCGTGGCCGGCACGAAGTCGCACTCGACTCCGAGCACGTTCTTGATGCTGTTGCACGCGGCCACCAGCGGCTCCTTGCGGCCACCGTCGGCGTTGGAGGCGATGGTGAGCTTGCCCTTGAAGCCGGACTTCGCGAACGCCGCCTTGGCCGCCGTCGGGTCGAACTTGCAGAACTCGCACACCGCCGGGCGGTAGCCCTCGATGCCCTGCGAGACGTAACCGTCGGCCGGCACGTACGTGTCGTTCATGACGGTCTTGGTGATCTGCGCGCGGTCGATCGCCATGGAGATGGCCTTGCGCAGGTCGAGGTTGTCGTAGCCGGGCACGTAGTACGGCACGGCGATGGTGCTGATGCCGAGCAGGTGGCCGGTGACCAGGTTGTCCTTGAGGTCGGTCTTGTACTTGCTGCCGGCCAGGGCACTGGGCGGGAGCGTCTCGATGAAGTCGAGCTTGTTGCTCAGCAGGTCCTGGTACGCGGTTTCCTGGCTCGCATAGATCTTGATGTCCAGGTCCTTGAACTTGACCTTGTCCTGGCCCTTGTAGTCGTCGTTGCGCGTCAGCTTGATGTCGACGTTCGGCGTGCGGCTGACGAACTTCATCGGGCCGTTGCCGATCGGGTGCTGCGCGAAGGCCTTGGGGTCCTTGAAGAACACGTCGGGCAGCGGCGCGAAGGCCGTGTAGCCGATCTTGGTGGCGAAGACCGAGAACGGCGCCTTCAGCGTCACCTGGAACTCGTAGTCGCCCTTCACGACCAGGCCGGACATCTTGTCCGTGGTCGGCTTGGCGTTGTCGTCGGCCGGGTGGACGTCGTCGTAGCCCTGGATGTTCTCGAAGAACGTGCTGTTGATCTGCCCGTTGGGCGAGTAGGCGCCGTAGTTCCAGGCGTCGACGAAGTTCTTCGCCTTGACCTCGGTGCCGTCGTGGAACTTCCAGCCCTGCTTGATCTTGATGTCGAAGACCTTGGAGTCGGTCGTGGTGATCGACTCGGCCATCTGGTTGTAGGGCTGTGCGTTGTCACCCTTGAACGCGACCAGCTCGGCGAACATCGCGTCGACGGCCTTCGAGCCACCCAGCTCATTGGTGTTCGTGGGGATCAGGGTGTTCTGCGGCTCGGTGCCGTAGACGGTGAAGGTCCCGTTGGGATCCACCTCACCGGACGACCCGCTACTGCTGGAGCCACCACCGCACGCGGCCAGGACCAATGACAAGGTTGTCACCACCGCGGCGGCTCCCCAGAGCCTGCGTGAACGCCGCATGTTTCCCCTCCATCTCGTGTTCCCGAAAAGTGAGATGGAGGTTATCGGGCTATTGGCGGTTTGTAACCAGATCGCTCGGTTGCAAATGAGTGACAACCTTGTCGCTCACCCGGCCAGAGTACGACCAACGTCGTGTTGATCACCGAGTGTGCCCGCGCTGCTCCGCTCAGGCGAGAGACAGCGCGATTCCGTCGAGGATGTCGTGTTCGCTGACAACCAGCTGGTCCGGACCACCGCGTTTCGCGAGCTGCTCGGCCAGTACCTGCACGATCACCGCACCCCCGCCGATCACGTCCACCCGGCCCGGATGGATCACGGGGTTGGCCGCGCGGGTGGCCCGGTCGGCCGCCAGCAGGCTCGTCGCGAGGCTGTCGATCTGGGCGTGGGAGAGCTTCGACAGGTGGGTGCGCTCGGAGTCGTACTCGGGCAGCTCCTGGGCGACCGCTGACAACGTGGTCACCGTGCCGGCGACCCCGATCCACGTCTGGGCCTTGGCCACGTCGACGACGTCGAAGGCCTCTTGGAGGATGGTCTCGGCGGTGGTTTTCGCCCGGGTGATCTCCTCCGGGGTGGGCGGGTCGCCCTTGAGGTCACGCTCGGTGATGCGGACGCAGCCGATGTCGACGGACTTGGCCGCGAGCACCTCGGCGCGCCGGCCGTCCCAGGTGCCGAGGACCAGTTCGGTCGAGCCGCCGCCGACGTCGACGACCACGAAGGGCCCGTCGTCCGGGTCCTGCTCCCCGACGGCACCGGTGAAGGACAGGCGCGCTTCCTCGTCGCCGCTGATCACTTCGGCCTCGACGCCGAGCGTCTCGCGTGTCATGGCGAAGAACTCGTCGCGGTTGCTGGCGTCCCGGGTGGCGGAGGTGGCGACCATCCGGACCTTTTCGACGCCCTTGCGCCGCGCCGCGATCGTGTAGTCGGCGAGGGCTTTCCGCGTCCGCTCCAGCGCTTCCGGCGCGAGGCGGCCGGTGGCGTCGACGCCTTGGCCGAGGCGCACGATGCGCATCTCGCGGTGCAGGTCGCGCAAGTCGACCGTGCCGTCGTGGCGCGGCGTCAGCTCGGCGACGAGCAGGCGGATGGAGTTGGTCCCACAGTCGATCGCGGCTACACGAGGCATGGCGTCGACCTTACTGGGTCGAGGTCAGGACGCTGGGGCGTTGCTCGTCGGGGTCGGTGAGTCGCTGCTGCCGTCCGGCGGAGCGGAGCTTTCCTGGCCACACGGCGGAAGGCTCGGGGTGGTCGTCGGGCTCGTGCTCGGGCTTTCGGGTGTGGTCGCCGGCGTGCTGTCGGCTGTGGTGCTGCTGACGCAGGTCGGCGAGGTGCTGGTGGTCGTCTCTGTCGACGTGGTGGTGCTGCTGCTCGGGCTCCCACTCGGCGGCAACGACACCGGCGGCGGCCCACTCGGCGGCGCACCCGACACCGGAGGCGGCGGCACGGCGGGCGGCGGCGGATTCACACCCGCATTGGGCGCCCCGACGGGAATCTGGCTGTCCGGCAACGGCGCGACGCCGTTGCGGTAGGCCTCGGCCCAGAGGATGACGGTGTTCACGTAGACGTCGGAGTTGTTGTAGCGGTAGATCGCCGTGCGCAGCTGGTCCGGGTTCGCGACGTCCAGCCCACCGGAGCAGAGGTAGCGCGCCGTGGCCAGCGAGGCGTCGAACAGGTTCTCCGGGTCGGCCGCGCCGTCGCCGTTCCCGTCGGACGCGTACTCGCGCCACGTCGCGGGGATGAACTGCGCCGGGCCGACGGCGCGATCCCAGACGGTGTCGTGGTCCAGCACGCCCCCGTCGGTGTCGGGAATCGCCGCGAACGGCCCGCTCCCGTTGAGCTCCGGCCCGAGGATCGGTTCGAGCGCCGTACCCGCCGCGTCGACATAACCACCCCGCGCGTGGTTGGACTCGATCCGCCCGATGCTGGCCACCAGCGCCCAGTCGATGTGACAGTTCGGCTGCTTGTGGGCGAGGATGTCGGCCGCGTTGTGATACGCGGCCAACGCCGTGGTCGGAATCCCGAGGGGCCCGTTGGGCAACTCGTACGCCGGCAACGGCAGCGGAACGGGCGAATCGGGCAAGCTCCCGTCGACCGCGACCTTTTCCACCTGGGGGTTCTGGGGGTCGTAACCCTGTTCGAGCGCCACGTTTTTGGTGTGGGTCGTCGGCAACCCGGCCGTCCACGCACCGACGGCCACCGTCAACGCAATCGCCGGCACGACCGCCAACACCCCCACGGCGACGGACACGACGTTCCGATGCTCAGCGGTGACCTTGCGGCCGCGATACCGGGCTTTCCTCGTCGCGACGCGCAGACTTCTCGGCCCCCGGGGCGCTTGGCCCGGCCTCGACCAGCGGCGGGGTCTGTCTGGGGTTTCTGCATCCGCTGCTTCTGCTTCGCCCGCCTCAACTCCTCGTGCTTCTGCTTCGCCTACTTCGGCAGCAGCGCCGACTTCACCTTCTTCAGCGGCTTCGACGCCTTCGGCGACTCCGCCCGCCGCAGCCGGAGCCTCGCCACCCTGCGCTTCGGGCTCAACGTCAGGAGCCACATCGTTTCCGCTGGCCACCCCGGCACGAGCTTCGCCGATTTCGCCCGGTTCAGCCTGAGCCTCGCCGCCGTGTGCGCCCGGCTCGTTGTCAGATCCCGCGGGCTCAGTATCGCCGGCTACTTCGGCGCTAGCGTTGCCGATCTTGCCCGCTTCGGCCTGGGCTGCTCCGCCGTCTTCTTCGGCTTCGACGACTTCGCCCTGAGCATGCTCAGCTGCGCCCGTCTCAGCCTGGGCCGCGTCGGCTTCGCTCGCTTCGGCGCGCGCGGCTCCAATCCCTGCGGCCGCAGCTGAAGCTTCGTCGAGCGGTTCGTCTCGAACCGCGGTGCCTTCAGCCGACTCGCGACGAGCGCCTTCGCCGTCCTGAGCGCGCGAAGCTTCGGATGATTCAGCTGCAGTCTCTTCAGCGCCTTCAGCCACTCCAGGGTGAGCGACTTCAGCTTGGGCTTCGGGTTCTCCGTCTGCTTCGACCTCGGCAACGTCCGCTTCGGGCTCACGGAGATCCGCGGCGTCCACACCGAGGTCGTGGCCGCGACCTTCCACATCGTTCGCCTCGGCTTCGGCCGGAGCCGGGGCGCGGGTGGCGTCGGCGTGGGGTCCAGTGCGGAGCTTGCGGGCAATGTGCCCGAGTCCGCGTGGCGCCCGCATGGTTCGAACCCTCCTCGGGGTCACCCGGTGGTGAGCCCGATGGTTGCCTACGTCGTGTGAAGATTCCGTACTCAGCTTGGCGGCGGGTCACCCGTACGGGAACCCACAGATGCAGTAACTGCCCGCCTGTCCGGACTATCTGCACACGAGACGGGAGCGTTACCCCTCGTCGGCGGCGGATTCGGCAGCGGTGCACTCGCCCGACGGCCAGCCCTGGGCGTGAAGCCAGGCGAGGGTCTCGTCGCCGAAGGGGTTGACGCCCGGGCCGGCGGCGAGGGTGTGGGCGAGGTGGACGTGAAGGCACTTCACGCGCCCCGGCATGCCGCCGGCGGTGACCTGCGTGCCGAGGGACTCGATGGCGTCGCGCTCGGCGAGGTAGGCCTCGTGGGTGCGCAGGTACGCCGCGGCGAGCTCCGGGTCGGTCTCGAGCCGCGCGGTCATCTCCTTCATCACGCCGGACGCCTCCAGCGTGCCGACGAGCGACGTCAGCCGCGGGCACGTCAAGTAGTACAGCGTGGGGAACGGGGTGCCGTTCTCGAGCCGCGGGCTCGTCTGCACCACCGACGGGTGCCCGCTCGGACACCGCGCCGCCACGGCCCGCAACGCACGCGGCGGACGCCCGAGCTGCTCCCTGATGATCTCCCGGTCGGCATCGGTGACCGGCTCGAAGCGGGGGGTTTCCGTGCTGCTGTTGCTGCTGTTCACGTCCCCCAGGTTAATGCCGCCGACGCCCGGCCCCTCCGCCGCCTCCGCCCAAACCCCCGACTTATCCACAACTCGGCTCCCCTGTGGACAACTCGGCCCCTCACGGCCTCGACCACCGTTTTCGTCGGCCCCCGCCGATAGAATGGAACCGGGGCGCAGCGGTTGAACGCACCCAGGATCAAGTTGCCTTCCCCAAACCCGAGCGACACCCCCGGCCGGCGGACCCGACCAGCGATCAGGATCCGCTCGGCCAAGCTCAGAAACCGGGCAGACACCATCAGCAACTATGGCGGCTGTCACGGCCTCGGCCCACCACCGCTTCACCGTCCGATCAATGATCCCCACCCACCGAACCTCTTCCCGACTCCACCTGTATCCACCAGCGCAAAGCAAGCGGCCACTCCACCGCCAGACACCTGCCGCACTCAGACGAAACCCGAACCCTCACCAGCACGGCTCGATCCCGACACCCTCAAGCCATGAACAACCCGTGACCACTCCGGTGTTGCAACCACTCCTGGAACCCGCCAGAGGGCGGGGCCTGCGGTCCCGGCGTCGGCGCGCGATTTGTGCTCAAGCGAGGCCGGGCGCAGCGGAGGATCATGACGCCGTTGTGGCTCGCCCTCGGGTGTCGGGCGTGCAACCCCGATCCCAGGCAGACGACACTCCATGACAGGCACGACGAAGGGCCTTGGCCTGGGCTCAATCGTCGTGATCACGGCCGGAGCAGTGGTGCTGTCCGTCGGATCCATCAGCTACCAGGCCGACTCCGGAACCGGAGCGAACATCGGCGCCGACGTCGCTCTGACGTTCGGCCCCTACCTCGTCGCCCTGGGCCTGCTTCTGGGCATCGGCGCCGCCGTGGCCCACTTGACCGGCCGGGCACGCCAACGCCGCTAACCCGTGCCACCAGGCGTTTTCACGCCCGCCTGAGCCACCTCGGCCTCCCACCGCAGCAGATCACCCGGCTGACACTCCAGCACCTCACAAAGCGCCGCCAGCGTCGCAAAGCGCACGGCCTTGGCGCGGCCGTTCTTCAGCACCGCCAGGTTCGCCGGCGTGATCCCCACCCGCTCCGCGAGTTCGCCGACCGACATCTTGCGCCGGGCCAGCATCACGTCGATGTCGACGGCGATGGGCATCAGATCACCTCGTCGAGCTCGGCCTGGAGCTGCGTGGCCTCGACGTCGCGGGCGACGGCCTGGGCCAGGAGCATGCGGAGCACCAGCACGATGAGCGCGACGCCCAGGATGGCCACGCCGATGCCGCCCATGATGAGGGTGACGCCGGGGTCGTCGCGCTGGCCGGGGGCGTTGATGGCCGTGACCGTGAACCACACGAGGGCCGCCGCGACGATCGCGCCGATGACGATGTCGACGTAGCGGAAGGCGGCAGGCGAGAACACCGTGCCGCGGCGCACCATCGTCACCAGCCGCCACACGCAGACCACCGCGACCTGCACCGTCACCAGGCCGACGATCGTCACGAGGCGCAGCGCGGTCAACGGCAGCTTCCCGTCCTCCGGATCGCTCCCGGTGATCAGCACCCACACCATCAGCACCTGGATCAGCACGGTTCCGGTGAGCACCACCGCGAGCACCGTGCGCAGTGCGTTCACTGCCAGCTTTCCCACAGGGCCATCCTCCCATCGAGTTACGATGGGAATCTATCGAAATTCGATAGGTGAAGCAATAAGAAAACGGCGGGGCACCCGAAGGCACCCCGCCGCTCAAACACCGAGAACTCACCCGCCCGACACTGAGTCCCACAGCTTCTCGTACCAAGACCCCTGCGGAACCGCCGCCGGGTTGGCCGCGGGCGGCGGCGCGGACGGCTGGTCCTCCGGCAGCTGCACGATGTACGGCGTCTCCCCCGGCTTCACGTACCGCAGCCGCCGGCGGGCCTCCGCCTCGATCTGCGCCGGGTCGCTGAGCTGGGCCTTGCGGTCGCGCAGGACGTCGACTTCCTTCTGCAGCTGGGCTTGCTGCGCCTCCTGGTCACGCACTTCCGAGCGCTGGCTCAGGTACGTCCGCAGCGGCACGGCGACGGTGAACGCCAGCGCACACACGACGATCGCCACCACGGCCGCGCGCCGGGTGGTCGACATGCCGAGCACCTTGGCCGCGCCGGACGCGCGTTTGGCCGCGAGGCCACGGCGCAGCCGAGCCCTGGTCGTCTCCGAAGCGCCGGAAGCGTCGGAAGCACCCGAAGAAACAGGGCGACGCCGCGCCGACGCGGGGCGACGGGCCCGCGTGGACCCGCCTCCCTCGGCGCGCCGGGTCCGCGAGGACCCGGCGCCGGTAGCGCCGCGACGGCTGCGCGCCCTCCCCCGGTCGGCCATGAAACCCTCAGGCCTCCGCGGTGAACCGCGGGAAGGCGAGGTCGCCGGCGTACCGCGCGGCGTCCGCCAGCGTCTCCTCGATGCGCAGGAGCTGGTTGTACTTCGCGATCCGCTCGCCGCGCGCCGGGGCGCCCGTCTTGATCTGGCCGACGCCGGTGGCGACGGCGAGGTCCGCGATGAACGTGTCCTCGGTCTCGCCGGAGCGGTGGCTCATCATCGACTTGTAGCCGTACGACGTGGCCAGCGACACCGCGTCCAGCGTCTCCGACAGGGTGCCGATCTGGTTGACCTTCACCAGCAGCGCGTTGGCGGCGCGGCGGGTGATGCCCTCCTCGAGACGGTCCGGGTTGGTGACGAACAGGTCGTCGCCCACGAGCTGGACCTTGTCGCCGACCTCGGCGGTCAGCTGGACCCAGCCGTCCCAGTCGTCCTCGCTCAGCGGGTCCTCGATGGACACGAGCGGGTAGTCGCGCAGCAGTTCGGCGTAGTAGGCCGACATCTGCTCGGCGCTGCGCTTGGTGCCCTCGAACGTGTAGGCCCCGTCTGCGAAGAACTCGGTGGCGGCCACGTCGAGCGCGAGCGCGACGTCCCGGCCCGGCGCGTAGCCGGCCTTCTCGATCGCCTGCAGGATCAGGTCGAGCGCCTCGCGGTTGTTGCCGAGGCTCGGGGCGAAGCCGCCCTCGTCGCCGAGGCCGGTGGACAGGCCGCGGCCCTTCAGCACGCCCTTGAGCGCGTGGTAGACCTCGGTGCCCCAGCGCAGCGCCTCGCGGAACGACTCGGCGCCGATCGGCGCGATCATGAACTCCTGGATGTCCACGTCGGTGTCGGCGTGGGCGCCACCGTTGAGGATGTTGAGCATCGGCACGGGCAGCACGTGCGCGTTCGGCCCGCCCAGGTAGCGGAAGAGCTCCAGCTCGGCCGACTCGGCGGCGGCCTTCGCGACGGCCAGCGATACGCCGAGGATCGCGTTGGCGCCCAGGCGCGACTTCGCGGGCGTGCCGTCGAGGTCCACGAGCTTCTGGTCGACGATCCGCTGGTCCACGGCGTCGACGCCCACCAGGTCCGGACCGATCTCGTCGAGCACCGCGGCGACCGCGCGCTCCACGCCCTTGCCGTTGTAGCGGCCGGTGTCCCCGTCACGCAGCTCGACTGCTTCGTGCTCACCGGTGGACGCACCCGACGGGACAGCGGCCCGCGCCAGCGTGCCGTCGTCGAGCGCCACCTCCACCTCGACGGTCGGGTTGCCACGCGAGTCCAGAATCTCGCGCGCGCCTACCTGCTCGATGAGAGCCACGCCATGCTCCTCAGTGGGTCGTGCCTGCGGTGACGCCGCCCAGAGTAGCCGTCCGCGGCTTTCACCCGTTGGAGGCACGGCCATTCCGCTCAGTGCCCGTCAGTGTCCTTCCGAGCCCTCCGGGCGCACTTCGCGCCACCCGGACGGCAGCTCGACGGTCTCCGACGTCTGCTGCCAGAACGTCCAGCTGTTGCCCCCGGGGTCGGCCACCGTGAACACGCGCGCGCCGTACGGCTGATCCTGCGGCGGCCCCGGCTCGGCGTCCTCGCCCAGCGCGGACCGCACGCGCTCGTACTGCGCGTCGACGTCGGTCACGTAGATGATGTTGAGCTGCCCGACCGGTCCCTCGACGCCCTTGGCCGCCCAGTATTCGGGACCCACGCCCGCGAGCTGGACCGTTCCGGTACCCGCGCAGAGCGTCGCCTGGAAGACCTCCCCGGACGCGTCCTCGAACCGCACTTCCTCCCGGAAGCCGAAGACCCTGGTCAGCCACTCCAGCGCCGCCGTCGCGTCGGTGTAGTAGAGGTAGGGCGCCAGGCCCAGGTAGCCGGGTTCCTGTCCGCTGCTCATGGCAGGACAGTCCACCACGACCCGTCCGCCGCCTCGTGCGAGGCCCTCCGGAGCGGTATCGTCGGAGTGACCATGACGGACGCCGCAGCAGCACCAGAGCCCACCGGCGAAGACCGTTTCCGTGCCTTCCGCCAGGCCGAGGATCTGGTCGATCGCCACCGCCCGCTCGACGCGCTCAAGGCGCTCGAACCCCTGCTCGACGAGACGGACAAACCGAGCGTCCAGCTCCTCGCGGGCCGCGCTTACTTCCATTCCGCGCAGCTGCGCCGGGCGGAGCGCGCGTTCACGCGGGTCCTCGAGCTGGATCCGACGGATCACTACGCCCGCTTCGTCCTCGGGCGGACCCTCCAGCGCCTCGGCCGGTTGGCCGAGGCGCTGGCACAACTGCGGATGGCCTCGGCGATGAACCCCGTGCCGGAGTACCTGGAGGCGATCGCGGAAGTGACGGCGCGGATCACGCTGCAGGACCGGTGACGGGCTCGGCCTTTCGGTCGATCAGCGGTTCTTCGGGTGTGACCTTTCGGCGTCGCCGCTCGGCCGGTCGGCTGATCCGGCGGACCCCCCTCGCGAGCGAACCTTGAGTCATCACGGAGAACGACCCGAGGAGCTCGAGATGAACGTCTTCACCTTCATCGCCGTCTACGCCGGCCTCGCCGTCCTGCTGCTGGCGGCCCTGTCGCCGGTGATCGTCGAGTTGGACGCCCGGTTCCCGGTCGGCCGCCGCTCGCGCGCCACCGCCGCTTCTGCTTCGCCTGCCGTGCCTGCCGCGCCGCGTCCGGCCAAGGCCCTCAAGGGCACGCGGATCACCGCCCACGCCTGAGGCGCCTTAGCACACGGCCGACTCGCCGCCCGGCTAACTGAGCGACTTATCCACACCGCGGTCCGCTGCGCGCGGGGTTGTCCACAGATTCCGCGAAGCCGGTTTCCAGGCCGCTGACCTCGGTAGACTGGGTTCGGGGACGCCCCCCTCGGGAGGGCGGGGGCCTGTCTTGCCGGCCGGTGGTCAGGGAGCAACACTCGCCGCTGCGTAGGAGTCGGCGGAGGAGAAGACGGACTGCACGTAGTCCACCGAGGCGTTGTAGAACAGCATCGCGCGCCACCAGCCCGAGGGGGTGGCGAGGTCGTCGCCGCCGGAGCAGAGGTAGCGGGCGGCCGTGAAGGCGGCGTCGTCGATGTTCTGGGGGTTGGCGGGTTTGCCGTCGCCGTTGGCGCGTTCGGCGTATTTGTTCCACGTGGCCGGGGTGAAGCGCAGGGGGCCGAGTTCGTGGTCGGCTTTGCGGTCGCCGTCCAGGGCGCCGGAGTCGGTGTCCGCGCCCGCGGCAGCGCCGACGACGGAGGGGGTCACGTCCCCGGAGGAAGACACCGCGAGGGAAGGCGTGGCCAGGTGGCCGACACCCGCGAGGGTCGCCCAGGACAGGTGGCAAGCCGGTTTCTGGCGGCGCATCCACATTTCCGCGCGGCCGTAGGCGGCGAGGACCCGGGGGGACAGCTGGGTCTTGCCCGCCACGCGCGTGGCCCACGCGTCGAGCTCGGCCTGGTCCGATTCGGTCGGGCGGTCGGGCGGGGCGGCCAAGCCTGCACGCGGAGCCGAACCACCCGATTGGGGACGCTGCGGTGGCACCGAGAACGACGACGTAGCCGGAGCCACAGCCGGAGCGGCCGAAGGAGCCGGGTCGCGCACCCCGATCGTCACCACCAGCACGATCCCCGTGAGCACCAGCCCCAGAGACAACGCGATCCGGCTGACGTAGCGACGGGGCGGAGACGTCGTCTGAGTGGTATCGGCCACCCGGACAGGTTACTTCTCCCACCTTTGCGTGACGCCATATCGGGTGATCACGAAACGCCCGACCGGACACAGTCGGAGGCCGATCGAACACTCCCCGCAACCGCCTCACCTCGCGGAAGGCAAGCGGACGGTTAACTCCCAGCCCCAGCAGCTCACGTCACACAATTCGTTATGGATCCGCCGCCCACGTCGCTGACCTGCGGTTACCCTAACCTAACCCGACCGGGTAGTCCGATTTGTCCGGTCACCCGCCGGACCTCGGGCGTACGCTCCTCTGGACTTACAGGCAAGCCTTACCTAAAAACATCAGGTCAGGTATGCGGAGGAGGGCTGAGCAGTGGTGTTTTCGAGCGCGCTCATCGGGTTGCGCGAAGGGCTCGAGGCCGCCCTGGTGGTCAGCATCCTGGTGGCGTTCCTGGTCAAGACCGACCGGCGCCACGCGCTGAAGTTCGTCTGGCCGGGCGTGGGCGCGGCGGTGCTGCTGTCGGTCGCCGTCGGCGCGATCCTGACCTACAGCACCGCGCAGCTGAGCTTCGAGCACCAGGAGCTGCTGGGCGGCAGCCTCTCGATCGTCGCGGTCGCGTTCGTCACGGCGATGATCTTCTGGATGCGCAAGGCTTCCAAGCAGATGGCCGCGGAGCTGCGCGGCAAGATGGAGGACGCGCTCAACGTCGGCCCCGCCGCCGTGCTGCTGCTGTCGTTCCTCGCCGTCGGCCGTGAAGGCCTCGAGACGGCCGTGTTCTTCTACTCCGCCGTGCAGACCGCGCAGTCGGACACGATCCAGCCGCTCATCGGGTTCGTGGTCGGCATCGCCGCCGCGATCGTGATCGCGTACCTGCTCTACCGCGGTGCCGTGCGGTTCAACCTCGCGAAGTTCTTCACCGTCACCGGTGTGCTGCTCGTGTTCGTCGCCGCCGGCGTGCTCGGCTACGGCCTGCACGACCTGCAGGAAGCCGGCTTCATCCCCGGCCTGACCACCCTCGCGTTCGACGCGTCGAGCACGCTGCCGGAAACCTCTTGGTACGGCGCGCTACTCAAGGGGGTCTTCAACTACTCGCAGCAGACCACCGTGCTGCAGGCGATCGCGTGGGTCGCCTACGTGGTGATCGTGCTCCCGCTCTTCCTCAAGCCCACCAAGAAGAAAACCGTCACGGCTGAAGCCGCTGCGGCCGCTGTCAAGGAGTGACCGTGCCCCTTTCTCCCAGAACCCCACTGGCCGTGCTCGCCGGGGTCGGCGCCCTCGTGGCCCTGTCCGCGTGCGACAGCACCGACTCCGCGACGAGCGGCTCCGGCGCCGCCGGACCGATCAAGGTCGAGGCTTCCGACAGCACCTGCGCCGTCGCCGCGAACACCGCCAACGCGGGCAACGTGACGTTCGAGATCACCAACAAGGGCACCAAGGTCACCGAGTTCTACCTCTACGCCGAGGGCGACCGGATCATGGGCGAGGTGGAGAACATCGCCCCCGGCCTCAACCGCCGGCTCATCGTCGAGGTCCCCGAGGCCGGCAAGTACCAGACGGCGTGCAAGCCCGGTATGGTCGGCAACGGCATCCGCGGCGACTTCACCGTCACCGGCGGCGCGCAGAAGCAGACCGACACCGACTCGCAGAAGGCCGAAGCCACCAAGAGCTACGCCACCTACGTCGCCAACAACACCGCCGCGCTCGAGACGGAGACGCAGAAGTTCGTCGACGCCGTGAAGGCCGGCAAGGTCGACGAGGCGAAGGCCGAATACGCCACCACGCGCGTGTACTACGAGCGCATCGAGCCCGTCGCGGAGAAGTTCGGCGACCTCGACCCGGCCATCGACGTGCGCGAGGCCGACCTCGAGTCGGGCCAGAAGTTCACCGGGTTCCACCGGCTCGAGAAGGACCTGTGGGTCACCGGCCTGCAGCCCGACAGCCCGCAGATCGCCGACAAGCTGCTCACCGACGTCAAGGACCTGGTCGCCAAGACCAAGACGCTGCAGCTGAGCGCGCTCGACCTCGCCAACGGCGCCAAGGGCCTGCTCGACGAGGTCGCCACCGGCAAGATCACCGGCGAGGAAGAGACGTTCTCGCACACGGACCTGTGGGACTTCCAGTCCAACGTGGATGGTTCGAAGGGTGCGATCGCCTCGCTGCGCCCGATCCTGCAGGAGCGCGACCCGGCGCTGGTGTCCACTCTGGACAAGCAGTTCGCCAACGTGCAGGCACTGCTGGACAAGACGCGCGTGGGTGACGGGTTCAAGTACTACAACCAGCTGTCGCAGGACGAGATCAAGGCGTTCGCCTCGGCGGTCGACGCGCTGAGCGAGCCGCTGAGCAAGGTCGCGGAGGTTGTGTCGAAGTGAGCGAAGAGGGCACCCGCGTCTCCCGCCGCAAGCTGTTCGGCCTGGCGGGGGCGGGGGTCGCCCTGGCCGGCGCGGGGGCGGCGGCCGGGGTCGGCATCGACAGAATGGGCGGTTCCACGGCGCAGGCCGCGGTGACCACTGTGGACTTCCACGGCGAGCACCAGGCCGGCATCGTCACGCCGACTCAGCAGAACCTGCACTTCGCCGCGTTCGACGTGACGACCACCGACGTCGGCGAGCTGCGGCAGCTGCTGCGCACGTGGACGTCGGCGGCGCGGCGGATGACGGCGGGCCAGGAGGTGGTGCCGAACGGCGCCGTCGGCGGCGCGGCCGAAGCCCCGCCGGGCGACACCGGTGAGGCGCTGGACCTGCCCGCGTCCGAGCTGACGTTGACGATCGGTTTCGGTCCGTCGCTGTTCGACAACCGGTTCGGCCTGGCGTCGAAGCGGCCGGCGCAGCTGATCGACCTGCCGCTGTTCCCGAAGGACAAGCTCGACCCCGCGCGCACCGGCGGTGACCTGTGCATCCAGGCGTGCGCCAACGACCCGCAGGTCGCGGTGCACGCCGTGCGCAACCTCGCGCGGCTCGGCTTCGGCGTCACCGAGGTGCGCTGGTCGCAGCTCGGTTTCGGCCGCAGCGCGTCGACCTCGCGCGAGCAGGCCACGCCCCGCAACCTGTTCGGCTTCAAGGACGGCACCAACAACATCAAGTCCGAGGACACCGATTTCCTGCGCGACGAGGTGTGGGCCACGGCCGGCGACGGCCAGGCCTGGATGGCCGGCGGCTCGTACCTGGTGGCGCGGCGGATCCAGATGCACATCGAGACGTGGGACCGCGAACCGCTGGAGGGCCAGGAGCAGATCATCGGCCGCACCAAGGGTTCCGGCGCGCCACTGGGCCAGACGGCGGAGTTCGACGAGGTCGACCTCGGCGTCCGCGGCGCCGGCGGCGTGCCCCTGATCGCCGACGACGCGCACATCCGCCTGGCTTCGCACCAGACGCTGAACGGGACCCGGATCCTGCGGCGCGGCTACAACTTCGTCGACGGTTCCGACGGCGTCGGCCACCTCGAAGCCGGCCTGTTCTTCCTGGCCTTCAACCGCGATACGCGCAAGCAGTACGTGCCCATGCAGCAGGCGCTGTCGTCGAAGGACGCGATGATGGAATACGTGCAGCACACCGGTTCGGCGCACTTCGCGGTTCCGCCGGGCCTGACCCCCACCTCGAACTGGGGCGACGGCCTGTTCGCTTGACTTCAAGTGGGGTTGAACTTGCACGGTGGAGTGCATGTTCACCTCAGCAGAGCTCGACTACCTCGCCACGCAGGGTCTCGGCCGGCTCGCCACCCAGCAGCCGAACGGGACCCTGCAGGTCAGCCCCGTGGGCTTCACCTACAACGCCGAGGCCCAGGCCATCGACATCACCGGCTACCACCTGACCCAGAGCCGCAAGTACCGCAACGTCGCCGCCAACGGCCGCGCCGCCTTCGTGGTGGACGACCGCCCGTCGCTGAACCCCATGCGCGTGCGCTGCCTGGAAATCCGGGGCCACGCCGAGGTGCTGACCGACGTCTTCGCGCCCGACGGGCACCTCGACGGCGCGGTCATCCGGCTCCACCCCGAACGCATCATCAGCATGGGCATCGACGACGGTGACGTGCCGCCGTTGGAGATGAAGCCGAACAACCGCAACGTCTGAGGCCGCTACCGGATCGTCGACCAGAACCCGCACTGGTGCTCGGCTGCCGCGTCCACCGGCTGGATCTGGTCGGGCGCCAGCTGAAGCCGCCCGTGCGCCGTCCCGGCCGGCCACTTCGGGGCGCCCGCGTGGTTCGGATTGCCGGTGCGGGCGAAGGTGGTCCAGTAGGCGATCATGCTCGCCGCCAGGTCCTGCTGGGGCTGGGTCTTCAGCAGGTCGAGGCCGCCCAGGTCGAACAGGTACGGCAGGTCGGACGCGTGCGCGGCGCCCGGGGAGAAGCCGGGGACGTTGATGCCGTTGACGTTGGGGGCGTTGGGGTCCGCGAACTCGTACGGGTACACGGTCGTGTGCCGCGCGAGTTCCTGGTCGGCGGTCACCGTGGGGCAGGCCCAGCCCGCGTCGGTGGTGACGGTGGCCCAGGCCAGTGGCGCGGATCCGTAGCGCGCCAACGGGTACTGGGCCGCGACGCGGTCGGCGTCCGCGCCGAAGGCGGCCTTCAGCAGAGCCGGGTAGGTCTGGTCGGTGATCAGCGTGGGGTCGGCCATCACGGCGCCGCCGACGAACGCGCGTTCCTCGTCCCGGTTTCCGCCGGAGATCACCGGCACGTGCGCGAACTGCCCGTACTGCAACGCCTTCGCCGGGTCCAGCGGCAGCACCGGCGTGCCGTAGGCGAGGTGGTCGGAGAAGCTCTGGTTCAGCGCCACCAGGTCGGCGGCCGGTTTGCCGCGCATGCACGTCAGTTCGTCGCTCTGGCAGCCGTTGCCGTGCGCGGCGTCGAGGCCGTCGGCCTGATCCTGCTGCAGCGAGGTGTAGGGCCGGTCCGCGGGCGCGCCCGGGAACAGCGCGCCGGCCGGCCAGTTCAGCCGGCACGACCCGGAGGACATGATCGCTTTGTCGACCAGGCCGCGGGCCTGCGGCGACGTCAGCATCGCGCACACCGACATGCCGCCGGCCGACTCGCCGAAGATGATCAGGTTGTCCGGATTCCCGCCGAACGCGGTCGCGTTGCGCTTGGCCCACTTCAGGCCGGCGATCTGGTCCTGCAGCCCGAAGGTGCCGGATCCGCGCAGGCCGGGGAGGCCGTAGTAGCCGAAGACGCCGAGGCGGTAATTGAGCGTCACGACGATGACGTTGCCCTGATCGGCCAGCCGGTCGGCGGTGTAGCCGTCGCCGGCGCCGCTGGTGTAGCCGCCGCCGTGCCACCACACCATCACGGGCAGCTTGGCGCCCGGCGCCATGCGGCGCGGGGTGGTGACGTTGACGAACAGGCAGTCCTCATCGGCCGACGCGGGCTGCCCCGGCCCGGCCGCGGTCTGCGGGCAGTGGCTGCCGGCCTTCGTGGCCTCGCGGACGCCGGACCACGGCGTCGCGGGTTGCGGCGCAACCCAGCGCAGCGCGCCCACCGGCGGTTTCGCATAGGGCACGCCGAGGAAGTGGCGGGTGGTCGCGTTCGCGTCGCCGTGCAGCAGGCCGGTGTCGACCCGGACGGTCAGCGGCGCGTCCTCGGCCGCGGCGGCCGCGGCGCCGGTCGCGGTGGACAACGCGAGCACCACCACGGCTGCGGCGGCGGCGGCGATCCTGTGAAGCCTCATCAGTCTCCCCTTGGTGCTGTGGTTGCGATGTCGAACAGGGTCTGCAGTTCCGAGGCGTACGGCTCGACGGAACCGCCGCCCGCGATGTGGGCCAGCGCCGCGTCGAGCGCACCGCGGACGGTCGCGCACATGACATCCACGTCGAACGCGCGGAACTGGCCCTGCTCCTGACCCGCGCGCAAGCCGGCTGCCAGCTCCGCCATCTCCCGCGTGTGCCGGTGGTGCCCGGCGCGCGGCACGCCGTCTTTGTCCGAATAGATGTTGCTGAGCGCCGCCATCTCCGTCGGGTGCGCGGCGTACAGCTCGACGCTGCCGCCGATGAACGTCAGCAACGCCTCGCGCGGCGAGGCCGCCGCCGCCATCCGCGGCCCCAGGAACTCCAGCCCGAGGTCGTACACCGACCGCACCACCTGCTCGATCAGCTCGGCCCGGTCGCGAAAGTGGTACGTCAGCACACCGCGGCTGACCCCGGCCCGCTCGGCGATGCGCACCGTCGACGCCTTCGCCGGCCCCACCTCGGCGATCAGCTCGATCGCACACCGCACCAGCTGCTCGCGACGGGCCGCGTGGATGAAGGACGCGGTGTCGCCTTCCTGAGCTGGTTGAACAGACATGTTCAAAAGCTAGCAGCCCTGTTCAATCGGTGCCACTCATCGAAAAAGCCGGTTGTCGTACCCGCCCCTCGTGCGAGTACGACAACCGGCCGGTCCCCCAGGTCAGCGGCGCGCCCCCACCGCCGAGTACAGCCCCGCGCCTACCACGAACAGTCCGCCCGCGACCCACCACGACACCGCGACGTCCGAGGGCTGCAAGGGCCACGCCAGCACGTGGAACAGCCCCACCGGTTCCCCAGGTGCGAAGAGCGCCAGCACCAGCCACAGCAAAGGCAGCGTCCACCCGAACTGGCCGCCGAAGGCGAACGCGGCCAAGCCTGCCAGGCCGACGAGGCCGAGGCCGTCGCGCAGGATCACAGGGGCTGGGACGGCCGAGGCGCGCACGAGGAGCAGCACGCCGACCGCCACGACGCCCACCAGCACCAGGTGCACGAGCCGCCGCGGGAACCAGCCGAAGGCGGCGGTGCGGTCGAGGTCCACGTCCTGGCCCGAGAGCCCGGTGGCCGCAACGGCGACAGCCGCGCCGAGGGCCAGCGAGGCGAACAGCACCGACCAGTCGGCGCCGGCCAGGATCCGGATCACGAGCGGGCACAGGACCAGGGCTGAAAGGGACGCGGGCAGGCGGCGAGAGCGGGCGTAGAGCGTCAGCCACCTCATTGCGACGCCCCGGTCAGCAAGGCGTATGGGTCGCCGGAGCAGGTCTGCTGAGCCTGGTACGCGGCGGAGACGCGCGCGAGCTGCTCGGCAGCGGGCAGGGCGCGCAACTGCGCCCCCACGTCGTGCATCGGCGTGGTCAGCCAGGAACCGTAGCGGTCGGCGTGCGGTGGATCGCCCGGGTCGCCGAGGAGCCAGGAGGCGATGATGTAGCGCGCCTTCGTGGCGGTCGGCGGGCCGGAGCAGAAGGGGGCGGTCGCGAGGAGCTCGTACTCGAGGTCGCGGCCGGAGACGTCACGCAGTTCGGCGTCGTCGCGGCGGACGACGAGCGCGGACGGGTCGCCGGGGCCGTGGGCCCTGTTCTCCGAGGTCGTCGTCTCGACGACATGCGTCGGCGCAGACGGCAGCTTTGCCAGCAGTGCCAAGGCATCCTTGCCCGGTCCGGCTACAGTGGACAGCCATTCGCCGTGCAGGGCCGTGACGCACACCGGACCGTCGCACACGGGCGCGGCCGCGCTCGGGTTGTCGACGAAGTTGTCGGTCGCCGTGGCCGGGAAGATCGGGATCGCGATCGCGAGCCCGATGAGAGCCGGCAGCACGGCGAACCAGCGCCGGGCCGCGAGCACCAGGAACCCCGTGGCGGCGAGTCCGAGCAGCCAGCACAGCTGACCGATCGACACCGAAACGACCGGGTCCACGAACGCGCTGTACGGCTGCCCACCCGCGGGCGAGAGCAGCGCGATCCGGTTCGGCACCGCCTGCTGCACGGCGCTCCCGCGCACCCCCCCGACCTGCAGGAACACGCCCACCACCAGCGCCACGACCCCGGCGGCCGGCGCCGTCAGCGAGTGCGGCAGCAGCCGCCCGACGGCGAGCCCGACGGCGGCACCCGCCACCACCGAAGCGACGCCGACCAGCAACGGCAGCACCCACGTGAAGGTGAACACCCCGTCGTTCGCGATCACCTGGCCGAGTCCGATCGCGACGATCAGGAGGTAACCGGCCACGGCGGACAGTCCGATCACGAGCCCGACCTTCGCCGTGCGCCGCGCGACGGGCAGCGGGGTCGTGGCCAGCAGTTCGTCCATTCCGGACCGTCGGTCACGCATCCCCTGGATCGCGGCCGCGCACACGATGATCGGCCACAGCAGGGAAAGCAGGTAACGAGACCAGAGGATCGACGGTGTCCACTGGAGGTTCCACGCCTCGGCGTCCTTCCACCACGGCCCGCTGAACAGGAAGAAGAAACCCAGCCCCACGGCCAAGAGCGCGAACAGGAGCCAGGGCGCGATCGTCCGGCGCGCCTCCGTGCGCAGCACGCTCACCAGGAACCCCTCCCCCGGTCGTGGTTGAGCAGCGCCGAGTAGCCACGCTCGATGGGGCTGTCGCCGATGTCTTCGGGCGTGCCGGCGGCGGCCAGCTGGTCGGGCGTGCCCTGGAAGACGAGCTTGCCCTCGGCGAACAGCACCACGTCGGTGCACGCCGTGGCGACGTCTTCCACCAGGTGCGTCGACACGACGACACACGAGTCCTGTCCGAGCTGCGCCATGAGCTCGCGGAAGCGCACGCGTTGCGCCGGGTCGAGGCCCGCGGTGGGCTCGTCCAGCAGCAGGATCTGCGGGTCGTTCACGATGGCCTGCGCGATGCCGACGCGGCGGACCATGCCGCCCGACAGCGTTTTCAGCTTGTCGTCGGCGCGGTCGGCCAGCCCCACGCGCTCGATCGCGCGCTGCACGGCGGCGGGGATGTCCTGTTTGGACATCTCCTTCAGCCACGCCAGGTACTCGACGAACTCACGCACCGTGAACCGCTTGTAGTACCCGAACGTCTGCGGGAGGTACCCGATCCGCCGGCGCAGGCGGCGCTGGTCGATGTGTCCCCCGACTGACTCACCGAGCAGCGCCAGCCCGCCTTCCGCCGGCCGGAGCACTGTCGCCAGTGCTCTGATCAGCGTGGTCTTACCGGCCCCGTTGGGCCCGAGCAGGCCGTGGACTCCCTTGCCCAGGGACAGATCCAGGCCGTCGACGGCCATTTTCCGCCGCCCCACCCGTACTTTCAGCGCTTCCGCCTGGATTTCCCAGGCATAGGTCGACGGAGCGACCTCAGCGGCTTCGACTGCCCGCATGTCCATTGTCCCCTTCCTCCCTCAGTGATGCGCGCTGAGCCGCGTGAAAGCGCTCCGGCGGAGCACCACCACCACAGCCGTCAACGCGAAGATCCCGCCCCAGACCGGGAGCGATCCCGGTTGCAGTGCGAACGAAGAACCCTTGGCCACCGTCGGCAGCACCAGCACCGCGATCCACGCCGCGACCAGCACCAACGCCGCCCGGCTCACGCCGATGAGCCCGCCCAGCGCCAGGGTTCCCGTGGTGAACGCGAGGCTCGGCAGCAGTGCCAGCCCCAGATTCGTGCCGGTGAGCCAGCCCGCGAGCAGCAACACGGGAACGACGGTCACCAGCACCGCCGTCGTGCGGCGCAGCACGAGGTCCAAACCGGCCCGCGGACTCGCGGCGACCAGCTCGTACGCCGGATCGAGGCCGCGGGACCACGACGCCGCGACGCCCAGCACCGGCAGAACCGGTGCGAAAATCTGGACGAACGACAGGTTTCCCTGGAACCCGCGGTCGAGCAGCACGGCCACGACCGCCACCAGCACCGTCATCACCAGCCACGGCAGCATCACCGGGGTCGCCCAGCTGCGGGCCGTGAAGCGGCCGGGTACGCGTTGGGGCTTGGTGGTGAGCTGGGGCTGGAGTCCATTCCAGACCGTCTCGATCATGGGGTCCGATGTGGACAGTTGCGCCAGCCGCGCGCGGCAGACGGCACACGTCTCCAGGTGGGCCTCGGCGGCCCACTCCTCCTCGCCCGGCAGGGTGCCGCCTTCGAGGTAGCCGGTCAGGAGTCGATCCGAGACGTGGTTCATGTCAGTGCCTCTCGCATGGCGATCCGCGCGCGGCGCGCCCGCGTCTTCACAGTTCCTTCCGGCAGCCCGAGCAGCACGGCGGTCTCACGGACGGACAGCCCGTCGAGCACCATCGCCTGCAGGACCTGCCGCAGCTCGGGGGCGAGCGTGCGCAGCGCGTCGCCCACCTCGTCACCGACGGTGCCCCGGAGCGCTTCCTCCTCCGCCGCAGGCGCGATCACGTCGACCTGCGTCACGGTCGGCACCTGCGCGTGCTGCGCCCTCCGCCGAAACGCGTCGACCAGCCTTCTCGCGGCGATCGTCCACACCCACCCGACCGCCGACCCGCCGGCCGCAGCTCCGGCGAACGACCCGGCCGCGCGCCACACCGCGAGGTACGTCTCCTGCATGACCTCCGCGACGACCTGCTCATCCGCACACCGGCGCCGCAACCGCACCGCCAACCAGGGCGCCGTCCGCCGGTAGAACTCCTCGAACGCCGCCCGATCACCCCGCGCAACCCGGCGGACGAGCTTCTCCTCGTCCACCTCTGTCGCGGGCTTCTGGTGCTTCACATCAGGCAAGACGCCGCGAATCATCCCACGGTTCTCGTCGATGTGTGGTTTGGGTCACACCACTGGGTGCAGGGCTGCGTGCCGCGGCTGGAAGTGGTTGTGACCGGGGGATGCACGAATGGCCTGGACCGCTGAGGCGGCGGAGGCGACGGGCAAGGTCGCTCGGATGCTCCGGCCTGCTCGCGACGCTGCGGGAATCCGGCCTCGGCGTGCGAGGCACGCAGCCGACAGGGGCGAACCCGCCGTGGTGGTTACACCACTGGGTGCAGGGGCATGCGGGCCGCCGGTGGGAGTGGCGACAGTTGCGGGGTGGCGCGGAAGGCCTGGATCGCCAGTGCGGCGAAGCGGCGGGAAGCGGCGATGCGGGCGGCGGGCGAGGTGGCGTGGATGCCGTTGTTGGCCATGAGGACCAGGACGAGGTCGTCGACGACGAAGTCGGGGCGGAGGTGGCCCGTGGTTTTGGCGCGGCGCGCGAGCTCGGCGATCGAGGCGAGGGCGGAGTCGCGGGTGGTGGTGAAGTCGAAGGCGCGCGGGAAGCGCGAGAGGAACGCGGCGGTGAAGCCGCGGTCGCGAGCGTGGACGGCGAAGAGTTTTTCGATCACCAGGCAGAAGCCGAGCCACGGGTCGGGGGTGGCGAGGCCCTCGTCGACGATCTGGCGGCAGATCTGGAGCTGATCGGCGAAGGCCGCGCCCGCCAGGTCTTCCTTGGTCGGGAAGTGGCGGTAGAGCGTGGCCGGCCCGACGCCGGCGCGGCGGGCGATCTCGCGCATCGGGACGTCGAGGCCTTCGGCAGCGAAGACCTCGCGGGCCGCGGTGAGGATGCGGTCGCGGTTGTCGCGGGCGTCGGAGCGGAGGGGGCGCGAAGCGGCTGAGTCGCCGACCTCAGCGCGCGGCGTGGCGGGCCGCGAAGCAACCGGGCCCACGCCAGCTGCAGGCGACGCAGCATCACCCGAGGCAATGGCCTCCGAGCCCGAGGCCCGCGAAGCGTCCGCAGGCGAAGCGGCATCAACCGAGGGAGCGTCCGCGCGTGAAACAGCGGGGCGCGAGGTCTGAGGCAAACGAGCCGTCACGCTCTCACTTTAGCCGAAGCGGACGCCCCCGTCCGTTAGCGTCGGTGGCCGTACGAGAGGAGAACACGCAGGTGAAAGCAGTGGCGATTCAGGAGTTCGGGCCGGCCGACGGGTTGCGGGTCGTCGAGGTGCCGGAGCCCGCACCGGGGGCGGGGCAGGTGCTCATCGAGACCGAGGCGATCGGCGTGGGCGGGGTCGACGCGGTGATCCGGCGCGGCACGCTCGGCAGTTACGGCTTCAAGACCGGCCACATCCCCGGCAGCGAGGTCGCCGGGACGGTCATCGGGGTCGGCGAAGGGCTCGACGGGAGCCTGAAGGGCCGGCGGATGTGGGCGTTCACCGGAACCGGCGGCGGGTACGCCGAGAAGGCGGTGGCCAGCGACTTCCTGCCGATCCCCGAGAGCCTGAGCAGCGAAGACGCCGTGGCCATCGGCACGTCGGGAGCCGTCGCGCACTTCGCCCTGGCGCATGCGCACTTCCGGAAAGGCGAGGCCGTGCTGGTGCGCGGGGCGGCCGGGAGCATCGGGGTGTCGGCGGTTCAGCTGGCGGCAAGGAGCGCCAAGACCGTGGCCGTCACGACGTCGAGCACAGCACGAGGCGAGCGCCTCAAGAAGCTCGGCGCCACGGAGGTCCTCGACCGGGCGGCGAGCGGCGAAGGCAAGTACGACGTCATCATCGACCTGATCGCCGGCCCGAACCTGCCGGACTTCTTCGACAAGCTCAACCCCAACGGCCGCCTCGTGGTCGTGGGCGTGGTCGGCGGGATGCCGCCAGCCGACTTCGCCGCGAAGCTGCTGCAGAACTTCCAGAAGTCCCTCTCGTTCATGACCTTCAGCGCCGACACCGTGCCCCGTGCGGAACTACAACGAGTGCGCCTGGAGCAGTTCGAGGACGCGGCATTCCACGGCGTCGTCCACGAAATCCTGCCGCTCGACGAGGCCGCCAAAGCCCACCAGAAGATGGACGACGGCGAGGTCTTCGGCCGGATCGTCCTGAAGCCCTAACCCTGGATGAAGTCGCGGACGGACGTCACCGGGTCGCCCGAGCGCACCAGCGCCTCGCCGACCAGGACGACGTCCGCGCCCCAGCCGCGGTACTCCGCGACGTCGCCCGGGCCGGCGACGCCCGACTCCGCCACGCGCACGCGGTCGGCGGGGATCTGCGGGCCGAGCTCCTTGAACACGGTCCGGTCGACCTCGAGCGTCGTGAGGTCACGCGCGTTGATGCCCAGCACCTGCGCGCCGGACGCGACCGCGCGCTCCAGCTCGCCGGCCGTGTGCGATTCCACCAGCGGCGTCAGGCCCAGCTCCACCGCGAGGCCGTACAGGTCGTCGAGCAGCGAACCCTCCAGCGAGACGACCATCAGCAACGCCAGGTCCGCCCCGAACGCCCGCGCCTCCCACAGCTGGTACGGCTCCACAATGAAGTCCTTGCGCAGCACCGGAATGTCCACCCGCGCCCGCACGGCTTCGAGGTCCGCCAGCGACCCGCCGAAGCGGCGACGCTCCGTCAGCACACTGATGGCCGCCGCCCCGCCCTGCTCGTACTGGCCCGCGAGCGCGGCCGGGTCGGCGATCTCGGCGAGCGCGCCCTTGCTCGGGCTCTTGCGCTTCACCTCGGCGATGATCGACACGCCGGAAGCGCGGAACGCGGGCAGCGGATCCCGCGTCGGCGGCAGGTCGCGGACGCGCGCCTGCAGGTCGGCCAGCGACGTCGACCGCTTGCGCTCCTCCAGATCCTCCCGGACACCCTCGAGAATCCCGTCCAGCACGCTCATACCCAACTCCTCCACCGACGACCGCCCAGCCACCATCGTCGGTCCACCCGGGACAGAAGGCACGCGGGAGTGCGCGCGATCACTGCGTGACGTACCGCCCAGGGCACCGAGCGTGGCCGAACGGACGCGCGAAAAAGCCCCGAAACGCCCGTTACGGCCAGAACTTGCGCCAGCCGTCCGCTTCCAGCGTCGACGGTTCCACGCCCGCCTCGCGCGCCGCATCCTCGGCCGCCCGGATGTCCCGCGCGAACTGCTTCGCGACGGCCCGCAGCTCACCTTCGGGATCGGTGCCCGCCCGGCGCGCCGTGGCCGCCGTGCGGAACAGCTGCGCCGCCGGGTCCGAGCCGGCCGGGAACAGGTCCAGCGGAATCCCCGCCCGCCCGCTGCGTTGCCCGAGCTTCGCGGCCAACGCGACGGCCGGCTGACCGAGCGCGACACCGTCCACAATGGAACGACGCTGCTTCTCCGCCTGCTTGAGCTCTTCCCACTTCAGGTTCTGCTGGTCGACCGTGGCCACCTTCGCCGCGTCGGCGAACACGTGCGGGTGCCGCCCGACGAGCTTCGCCGTCAACGCCCGCGCGACGTCGTCGATCGTGAACGGGTCCTCGGCGTCTTCGGCGGCCACACGGGCGTGGAAGAGCACCTGCAGGAGGACGTCGCCGAGCTCTTCGCGCAGGGCCTCGCGGTCGTTCTCCTCGATGGCGTCGAGCAGCTCGTAGGTCTCCTCGACGAGGTACTGCCGGAGCGTTTCGTGCGTCTGCACCGCGTCCCACGGGCAGCCGCCGGGCGAGCGCAGCCGGTCCATGACCTCGGCGGCCTCCACCAGCGGCGCGACCGGGGCCTCGATCACGCGCGCACCCGCGGCCACCAGGGCGGCCGCTTCCGGCGACGAGGTCGACGCCGTGATCAGGACGCGGTCGCCTGCGACCCCCGCCGGAACCGGCGGCACCCCGAACTGGGCGGCGTCAACGTCCGAAGCCGCATACACCGCGGCGCCACGCAACAACCCGACCGCTTCGGCCGGCACCGTCGCCCCGTGCGCGACGACGACAACCGACCCGCTCACTGCTGAGCCGGAGCACTACCCCGGACGGGCAGGAGGAGGCCCTGAAGGCTGTTCGCGTTGGCCGCGAGGTCCATGCCCACGGTGTCCCACACGCCGTAACGCGGGTTGATCTTGTAGTCGACGTCGCCGACATACGGCTGCAGCATCCGCACCCCGATCGCCCCGATCTGGTCCGGCGTCGGCTGCTGCGCCTGGTCGGTCGAGACGGGCTTGTCGGTGGAGCGCTGCTTCACCACGGCCACGATCCACTCGCTCGGCAGCTGGCTCGGGTTGGGCTGGAACGCCATGACGTTGTTCGGCTCCGTGCCGAACAGCACCGACCCGGCATCGGCGGGCGACGACAGCGCCGCAAGCGGTTCGCCGACGTTGCCCTGCGCGCCCTTCGCCAGATCCGCCTGCACGGCGGCCGGGTCGGCCGCGTACGTCTGCGCCTTCGCCAGCGCTTCGGCACGCGAATCGGCCGGGTCGACCGACGGCGCCTGACCATCGGCGGTCGGCCCGGCGATCACGACGTAGTCGAGAGTGACCGACAGCTTCGGCAGGTACTTCACCGCGAGCTGCTGCTCCAAGTACGCGTCGGTGAGCGCTTCGCGGTGGTCGCGGGTCCGCTGCACGAGCTGCGTCACGGCCGCGGGCTGGTCCTGCGCGAGGTTCTCCGGCATGGGTCCGGCGAGCGGGTCGCCCTGCGCCAGGGCGGCGGAGATGGTGGCCTCGTCGGCGACGAGGCCTTCCTTCTGCGCCGCCTTCTGCACCACGGCGTGCAGCAGCTGCTGGCGGACGATCTCCCGGCCCACCAGGTCGAGCTTGTGCTGCGCGGCGAGCTGCTGCGCGTACGGCTGCTCCTGGACGGCCTTGTCCAGCAGGGTCTGCACCTGGTCGATGGTGGTGACCTGGCCGTCGATGACGGCCGCGGCGCCCACCTGGCTGGGCCCGGCGCCGCACCCGGCGAGCAGAAGGCCACTGGCGACGACACCCGCCAGCGCGCTAGACCGTTTCTTCGAGCCGAGGCGCCCCATGATCCGCATCACAGGCCATACCCTCTCACACCGCCGCCCCCGAAACGCAACACCATCGGGGTGCGCGAAGCGTTATTGTCGACAAATGGACTCATGGTTGTCGATCGAGGTTCTCGACGGGGAGTTCCCGGCCCGCGCCTGGCAACGCGCGCACGGCGACAACCTGACCGAAGCCGCAGTGACTCACGGGGCTTTGCAGTGGACGTGGCACGTGCACCAGTGGGGTGTCACGTTGGAGATCGAGTTCCCCGACCTGCTGGATCGGGAGCGGTTCCGCGGCCTGGCCGCCGTGACGGCCGCACTGGACGCGGTACCGGACCCCGACCGGGGCCTGGTGATCTACAACGGCCGCGGTGGCGGGTCGGGATCCCGGGTGCCGCGCCACCCCCGGCCCAAGCCGAGGGCCGACGCGGGCGCGGTGCCCACGCCGAAAGAGGAAGTCCGTTTACAGCTGGCGACAGGTGAGCCGCCGATGTTCCAGCTCAGTGCAGACGGCTGAGGAGTTCCTGCCACGCGGCCGCGGGGACGGTGATGTGGCCGGCTCTTCTCATCGATACGGCCGTGGGGCTGGTCAGAACTGGAGCTGCAGACCTTCGTCGGAAGCTGGATAGAGCTCGGCGACGAGGTCTGTGATGAACCGCCTCGAGTCGGTCTCGGTCAGCGCTTGCTCGCGCAGGCGCCGACGGAGGTTGCCGTACATGGCGATCTCTTCGGGATCTTCGAGGAAGAGATTGACCGCCTCGGTGTCGATGTACACCACCGAATCCGCTTCTTCGAACTCCAGTAGCGAGAAGCCTCCACTTGCCCCTACATGGGGACCGGCTGAAGCCGGCACGATTCGAATCGAGATGTTCGGCCGTACCACCAAGCGCAGCAGATGGTAAAGCTGCTCGGCCATGAGGTCCGCTCCACCGAAGTCGAGCCGCAGCACGAACTCGTGAAGGACGAATTCGAACTGGGTCTGCGACTGGTCGAGAACATCGCGGCGCTTCATCCGCCGGTTGACATACCCCTCGAGATCGCCCTGCAGGTTGACCGAGGATTCCATCTGCGCTCGGCAGTATCGCTCGGTCTGTATGAGGCCGGGAACGATGTTCGCCTGCAGAGCGAACAAAGATGAAGCCTCGGCTTCGAAGTTCTCCAAAGTCCGCAACCGCCGCCTTCGCCGGTCCAACGGAGACTCCACGAGGCCGAACTTGTCTATGTCTTCGCAGAGCGCATAGATTTCGTCGGCCTCCTCGCCGACCACGCCCATGAGGGTGAGCATCTTGACCACGTCTATGTACTTGGTGCCACGCCTCGCGTAGAACATGTTGGAGATGCGGGTCGGCGGCCAGTCCAGCCGGCGCGACATTTCCCGCACACCCCAATGGCGTTCGGCCATCAGCTCTCGCAGACGGACACCGAGTTGGCGCCCTCGCACAGTCGAATAGCGATCATGCATGCGAAAGACGGTACGGCCGAAACCGCTTACGCTCCAACGTTTGCGCTGGTGGTTCCCCCAAAAGTCGGGGTGTTTCCGACTGTGTACACGTCACACGGTGGCTGGCGTCTTCGTCAGCTGGGTCAGCAGCTTCGTGCACCAGTCGAGCAGCTCCTGGTCCCGTAGTGTCGGGGCGCCCATGCGGCCGCCGGCCGGGCCCTCCGTCGGCTTGGGGACGGAGACGGTGTTGGTGATGGCCTTGTACGCCGCCTTGGGGTACAGGCGTTTCAGGCGCACCAGCTGCGAATCGGCGAGGGGCAGGGGCGCGAAGCGGATGGTGTTGCCCTGCACCGCAACCTCCGTGACGCCCGCCGCGCGGCAGGTGTGGCGGAACGCCGCGACGGCGAGGAGGCGGTTGACGGGGGCGGGTGGCTGGCCGTAGCGGTCGATGAGTTCTTCGCGCACGGCGTCGAGGCCCGCGGTGTCGGGCGCGGCCGCGATCTTGCGGTAGGCCTCGAGGCGCAACCGTTCGCCTTCGACGTAGTCGTGGGGGATGTGCGCGTCGATGGGGAGGTCGACGCGGACTTCGGCGAGTTCCTCCTCCTCGGAAGGCTCGGCGCCCGCGTGGCGGCGGAACGCTTCGACGGCTTCGCCGACCAGGCGCACGTACAGGTCGAAGCCGACGCCCGCGATGTGGCCGGACTGTTCCGCGCCGAGGATGTTGCCGGCGCCACGGATTTCCAGGTCCTTCATGGCCACGGCCATGCCCGCGCCCAGCTCGGTGTTCTGCGCGATGGTCGCGAGCCGGTCGTGTGCGGTCTCCGTCAACGGGGCTTCCGGCGGATACAGGAAGTAGGCGTAGCCGCGTTCGCGACCACGCCCGACGCGGCCGCGCAGCTGGTGGAGCTGGGCGAGCCCGAGGAGATCACCACGTTCGACGATGAGGGTGTTGGCGTTGGAGATGTCCAGGCCGGTTTCGACGATCGTGGTGCAGACGAGCACGTCGTACTCGTTTTCCCAGAAGCCCTGGATGATCTTTTCGAGCTTGTCCTCGTTCATCTGGCCGTGGGCGGTCACGACACGCGCTTCGGGTACCAGCTCGCGGATGCGCTTGGCGGCCTTCTCGATGGAGGAGACGCGGTTGTGGACGTAGAAGACCTGGCCGTCACGCAGGAGCTCGCGGCGGACGGCGGCGCCGACCTGCTTGTCGTCGTAGCTGCCGACGTAGGTCAGGATCGGGTGCCGGTCTTCGGGCGGGGTGAGGATGGTGGACATCTCGCGGATGCCGGCGAGCGACATCTCCAGCGTGCGCGGGATGGGCGTGGCGGACATCGTGAGCACGTCGACGTGCGTGCGCAGCGCCTTGATGTGTTCCTTGTGCTCCACGCCGAAACGCTGCTCCTCGTCGACGATCACGAGGCCCAGGTCCTTGTAGCGGATGCCGGTCTGCAGCAGGCGGTGGGTGCCGATGACGATGTCGACCTCACCCTCACCGAGCTGCTCGATGACCAGGTCGGACTCGGTCTTGTTCGTGAACCGCGAAAGGCCTTTGATCGTGACCGGGAACGACTGCATGCGCTCGGTGAAGGTGTTGAGGTGCTGCTGCGCGAGCAGCGTCGTCGGTACGAGCACGGCGACCTGCTTGCCGTCCTGCACCGCCTTGAACGCGGCGCGCACGGCGATCTCGGTCTTGCCGTAGCCGACGTCGCCGCAGATCACGCGGTCCATGGGGACGCCGCGTTCCATGTCGGCCTTGACCTCGTCGATGGCGGCGAGCTGGTCGTTGGTCTCCTGGAACGGGAACGCGTCTTCGAGCTCGTGCTGCCACGGCGTGTCCGGGCCGAAGGGGTGGCCGGGCGCGGCTTGGCGGGCGGCGTAGAGCTGCACGAGCTCGGCCGCGATCTCCTTGACGGCCTTCTTGGCCCTGGCTTTGGTGTTCTTCCAGTCGGAGCCGCCGAGCTTGTTGAGCGTGGGCAGCTCGCCGCCGACGTAGCGGGAGACCTCGTCGAGCTGGTCGGTGGGCACGAACAGCCGGTCGCCGGGGTGGCCGCGCTTGGAACTCGCGTACTCCAGCAGCAGGTATTCGCGCGTGGCGCCGGCGACGGTGCGCTGCACCATCTCGACGAAGCGGCCGATGCCGTGCTGGTTGTGCACCACGTAGTCGCCGGTCTTGAGCGCCAGC
The DNA here is from genome assembly GCF_040704195.1 of Amycolatopsis sp. NPDC047767. NCBI lineage: Bacteria > Bacillati > Actinomycetota > Actinomycetes > Pseudonocardiales > Pseudonocardiaceae > Amycolatopsis > Amycolatopsis sp. NPDC047767. Next base: position 38,055 of record NZ_JBEYSJ010000030.1, on the reverse strand, counting down.
GGGTCGACGGCGTTGCGCCGCCGCGAGGGCATCTTGGCGTTGAGGTCCTTTGTGGACGTTCCGGCGTTGGCGCCGCGGCCCGTGAGGTCGGCTTCCGACAGCACCACGAGGGCGCGCTCGGGTGAGACGAAACCGTCGACGAGGGCGCCGCAGGTGACCGTGACGAGGCCGGCCTGCGGGGCCTCGGTGATGCCTTCGCCGGCCAGCGCGGCCGGGACCTCGGCGGTGGTGAGCTGCTCGACGGCGCGGGTGGCGGTGCCGTGGCCCGCGACCACGAGCACGCCGGTGCCGCCGGCGGCGACGTGGGCGCGCAGGTCGGTCATCGCGCGGTCGAACTCGCCGCGGTAGGCGGGCGCGGCTTCGACGCTGACGCGGTAGACGTCGGGGTCTTCGCTGCTCAGCTGGGTGATCGTCCACCAGGCGCGCTTGGTGTCCTGCGCGTGCTCGGCGATCTCGGCCAGGTCGCGGTAGGCCGACGCGCCGAGGTCGATGGGCGCCTGTCCTCCGGCCGCGGCCGTGGTCCACGACGCTTCGAGGAACTCCTGGCCGGTGCGCACGAGGTCGTGGGCGCGGGCGCGGATCTTCTCCGGGTCGGCGAGCAGCACGTGACTGCCGCGCGGCAGGGCGTCGGTGAGCAGGGTGAGCTCGCCGGCGCACAGGACCGGGATGAGGGCTTCCATGCCTTCGACGGGGATACCGTCGGCGAGCTTGGTGAGCATTTCGGCCAGCTGCGCGTCGGCTTCATAGGTGACGGCGAGCTCGGCGGCCTTGGCCTTGACGTCGGCCGTCAGCAGCAGCTCACGGCACGGCGGCGCGGTGACGTGCTGGATCTCACCCGGCAGGGAGCGCTGGTCGGAGACCGCGAACGCGCGGATCTCGCTGACCTCGTCGCCCCAGAACTCGACGCGCACCGGGTGCTGGGCCGTGGGGCCGAACAGGTCGAGGATGCCACCGCGGACGGCGAACTCGCCGCGCTTCTCGACCATGTCCACGCGGGTGTAGGCGAGCTCGACCAGGCGTTCAAGGAGGCCTTCGAAGCTCTGCTCCTCGCCCACGACCAGGTCGACGGGGTCGAGCGAGCCGAGGCCCGGCGCCATGGGCTGGATCAGGCTGCGGACGGTGGACACGACGACCTTGAGCTGGTCGTCACCCTTGTGCAGGCGGTGCAGCACTTCGAGGCGGCGCCCGACGGTGTCGGCGCGCGGCGAGAGGCGCTCGTGGGGCAGCGTCTCCCACGAGGGGAAGTCGACGACCTTCTCGCGCCCGAGCAGCGCTTCGAGGGCGGCGGTGAGCTCGTCGGCCTCCCGGCCGGTGGCGGTCACGGCCAGCACGTGGCGGCCCGCGCCACCTCTCGCCTCGTCTTCGGCGAGCACCGCGGCGACCAGCTGACGCGCGGTCACGGCGCCCTGCAGCTCGAGCAGCGGGGCGCCGGCACGTTCGACGACCCCGCGCAGGGCGGGGTCGGGCAGGATGGCTTGGAGGAGTCCGGACAGTGGAGCGTCGGTCACGTCTTCCAGACTACGTCGGGGCACCGACAGTCCGGGGGCGACCTGGCCACGTGGTGAGGGCGGCGCGCAGGTCGGTTCCGCCGGGGGTCACCCAGGCGACGTAACCGTCGGGGGGATGAAGGCGGCGAGGGGCTGGTCGGGGAGGGCGGTGGCGGTGGCGGTGGCGATCGCCAGGCGCGCGCTGCCTCTCGTCATTCGCTCAACCGGTGGCTGATCGCCGCGGCGAAGTTCTCGCCGACCGTGAGCGGGTCGGGTCCGGGCGCGCCGGGACCGAAGCCGACCGCCGAGAGCCGGATCGACTGACCCGGGCCGGTCATGACGAAGATCATGTAGCCGGTGTCCTGGCCGTGCGTGATCTGGCCCAGCAGCGCACGGTGACCCTCGATCGTGCTGACGGTGAGCTGCCGGACGTCCGGGTCCCGGGTCTTGTCGGTTGCCGGGTAGGCGGTGAAGGTGACCAGTGCGCCTGGTGCACCCCACTGACAGGCCGTGCCGCTCGGGTCCGGGACTTCGGTGCCCTCGATGATCACGTTCAACCGGACGATGTCGTCGTGATCCAGGGCCTTGCAAGGATGATCGGCAAGGTCGGTGATCTTCGGTTTTGCCGGAGCGGTCGAGAGTGTGGTTGGCGGTGTGGTCGGCTTTATCGCCGAAGACGCCGTTGGACCCGGCTGCCGATCGGGCGCGCCGCAGGCGACGACGCCTATCGACATCAGCACGAGAACCACCGTGAGCCGCTGCATGCGTCGCACCGTAAGTCCGGCACTCGGGACCGGTCCCGGCAAAGGGCGCCGCGCGACTTACTGCTTGATGAACGTCGCGACGTTGCGATGCCGGTGGGCGTTTGCCTGCATGGCGCCAGGCTGGTTCCCAGGTTCGTACCTTCAGGTGGGTGGCGTGCACCTGCCCGCACTCGTCGGGCGTCTTTCGTGTGCCGCTGGGGACCTGGCCACAAACCCCACGACCCTTACGGCCTCCACAACCCTCACAACCCCCGCGACGCAGGGCCCACCCTGCCAGGGGCCACCCTGGATCCATTCTACCGGCGCACACCGACAAACCCTGCGGCCGGCGGGACGTTGTCCACAGCCGAGCAGAGTTGTGGACAACCACGGACAACTGGCGGGCGGCAACGACGGGCAACTGCCGCGCAACGAGGGGACAGCCGCGGCGCAACGGTTCGGCAGGGCGCCACAGGACCGTGCGAAAAAGCGTTGCGCCGCAGGGGGTTCGTCGCGGAGGGGCGGAAAGTCGAGGCCGGCTGGGGTGGCCGGCCGCCGCGCGGCGAACCCCGGGGAGAGGGTGCGGCTCAGCCGGCGGTGACGGCCCGGCGGTCGGTGTTACGGGTGATGGTGCGGTTCCAGTCGGGGTCTCCCGTGATCTTCATGGCTTTCCTTTCGTGTCAACGGATCCCCCGGGTGGGGATCCATTCACGACACGGATGGAAAGCCCCGCGGGGTTCAGTGTTGCGGAGAATTGGTCGGCAAGAGTCCCGACAGGAGGCGTAGCTGGTCGGCCACCACGTCGGCGTCCAGGGCGGCGATGCGGAGCAGAATGTGGTCTGCACCAGCTAGTTCGTACTCGCGCAGGCCGGCCGCGACGGTCGAAACCGGTCCGGTGAGCATTGTCTGGATGGTGCCGATCGCGGACAGCGGGCGGCTGTACGTGGCTTGGCAGTAGGTGTCCAGCGCCTGGCGGCCGAGGGCCGGGTCATCGTCGACGTAAGCCGTGGCGAACAGGGCCGGGATGATGGGGCGGTCCGACAGCGAGCGGATGGTGGTGAGGCCGCGGGCGTAGTCGGCGGGGTCGGGTGGGTAGGGCAGCCAGCCGTCGTAGAGGTCGGCCGTGCGGCGGAGGGCGGACGGGGTGGCGCCGGCGAGCCACAGGGGTGGGCCGCCGGGGCGGGAGGGCGCGGGGACGTCGGGAAGCCAGTCGTGGTGGAGGACCTTGCCGTGGAAGGAGCGGGGCGTGCCGGTCCAGAGGTCGCGCCAGAGGCGGGCGACGTCGTCGAGGTGGGAGAAGCGTGTCTTGAACGACACGCCGACCAGGTCGAACTCCGGCTCGCTGAAGCCGGGGAACCCCGCGCCGAGGCCGAGGACGAGGCGGCCGCCGGAGAGCTGGTCGAGGGTCGAGAGCGTCAGCGCCGCCTGCACGGGCTGGCGCAACGCGGGCAACAGCGCGGCGGTGCCCACCGTCATGCGCTCGGTGGCCTGCGCGACGGCGGTGAGCAAGGTGAGCGGCTCGGCCCGGGCGCGGACGAGCGAGTCGCCCGCCCAGACGGAGTCGAAGCCGAGGCGCTCGGCCTCGCGGGCGAGCTCGACGACGGCGGGGGCGGGAAGCTGGGCCTGCCCGGCGGGCAGGAGAAGTCCGAATTTCATGCCCCGAGCATTCGGCGCGCCGGGGTCTCGCGGCAATTCCCCGGAAGGAATAGCGCGCCCGCGCGGGTTCTGCTTGCCTGGCCCCATGGACCCGGCCTTCGCCACCGCGTTGCGCGACGCCCGCACCCGCCGCCGGCTCAGCCAGCTCGACCTGGCCCTGGCCGCCGGCACCACGCAGCGGCACGTGAGCTTTCTGGAACGGGGGCGTTCGGCTCCCGGCCGGGGCATGGTCGTGCGCGTGGCCGAGGCCCTCGGCCTGCCCCTGCGCGAACGCAACGCCCTGCTCCTGGCCGCCGGCTTCGCCCCGCGCTACGCCGAGACGCCCCTCGACGACCCCCGGCTGGCCCCCGTCCTCGATTCGTTGACGGCTCTGCTCGACGGCCACCGCCCGTACCCGGCGCTGATCGTCGACCGCTACGGCACGCTCGTGTCCGCGAACGACGCCTTCACCCTTCTCACGGAAGGCGTGGCCGCCGAACTGCTGGCGCCACCCGTGAACGTCCTGCGCCTGGCCCTGCACCCCGACGGCATGGCCCCGCGCATCCACAACTTCGCCGACTGGGCGCAGCACGTGCTCGAACGCCCCCGCCAGGGCCTGCCGGACCCGCGTCAGGCCGAGTTGCTGGACGAGCTCACTTCGTACCTGCCCGCGCCTTCACCGCCTTCGCCGGACCACCTCGGCTTCGCCGTACCCCTGCAGCTGTCCACCTCCCTGGGCGACCTCCGCCTGATCACCGCCATCACCCGCCTCACGACGGCCGTCGACGTGACGATCGCGGAGCTGAGCCTGGAAACGTTCCTTCCGGCCGACGCGGAAACGGCCGCTTTGCTTACGGCACAACCCATCCCGTCAACTGCCCCGCCAGCAGCTCCACCCCCGCCCACATGACGGCGGCACAAACGCTCCCCACCACAAACCGCCGGTACGGCAGGCCGGCCGATCCGGCGACGCGGGGCACCAGCGTCCGCACCCCCGCCAGGAACCGGCCCAGGACCACCGCCGGCACGCCGAACCGCACGATCGCCGACTCGGCCCGGTCCCAGCGCGCCGGCCCGACCCGGCGGCCCAGGCGCGAAGAGCGCAGCCGCGGCCCCAGCACCCGCCCCTCCCAGTACGCGATCTGGTCGCCCAGAACGGCGGCGGAAACGCAGACCACCAAGGCCACCCACCCGGACAACGTCCCCCGCTGCACGAGGAACCCCATCAGCAGCAAAGTGGACAGTGTCGGCAGCACGATTCCCGGCAGCAGAGCCGTTTCCGCCGTGATCACCAAGGCGCACACGACGTAGACGACCACCGCGGGTGCGTCAAGAAGCGGGTGCAGCAGAGCGTTCACGGGAAACCCCGGCGGAAACCGGCAACGCGGCCCGGTACACGTACGCCGGCGGCAGGTTCCGCCACACCACCGGAGTCCGCTCCACCACGAAGAACCGGCTGCGCAACAGGCGGGCGAACCGGCGGGCCGGCGGTGTCCAGGCGGTGTGGGCGTAGGCGAACGTCGTGAAGCAGCCGCGCGGGGACAGGACCGAGCAGGCCGAGTCCAGGATCTCCTGCTGACGCGAGGCAGGCATGGCCGTCCAGGGCAGGCCGGAGATCACGACGTCCGCCGGGTCCAGTCCCAGGGAACCCACCGAGGAAGCCGAGCCGCACACCACCGAGACCGAGGGGAAGCGCGAACGCAGCGAAGCCGCCAGCCGGGGGTTGATCTCGACCGCCGTGACAGCCGCGGTCGCCGGCACCAGAGCCAGCACCGCCGACGTGAACACCCCCGTCCCCGGCCCCAGCTCGACAACGGAACCCGCGCGCTCGAGACCCAGGCCGCGGGTCATGGCCGTGGCCAGGAACCCAGAACTCGCCGCGACGGCACCCGTCAGCATGGGGTGCCGGAAGAACTCCGTGGTGATCGACATGAACCCGAAACTAAGGACGCATCCCGTGGCCGCGGATCGGCCGATCGGGCCGCGTGCATCGTCCCATCGGAGGAGGCGAGGCATACCGCGGAAGGACGCGGCGAGCGGCCGGCGGGCGTTACGTTCACAGACGTGCGAGCACTGGTGATGTGGGTGCGCAGGCAGCGCTGGACGCTGGACCTGCCGCTGTACGCCGTCTTCGTGCTGCTCGGGCCGAACATCGCGACCGGCGACTGGTCCCTGCGGCTGGTGCCGATGGCGTTCCTGCTGCCGCTGCTCGTGCGACGGCGGTGGCCGCGGACGACGGCGGTGCTGATCATCGCCGGGGTGGTGGCCGTCTACACGAACGACGTGTGGGCGTTCGACCGCGGGCGCAGCGAGCTGGCGATGGCGGTGGTGCTGTTCACGCTGGTCAAGAAGGGTGACCGGCGGTTCGCCGCGGTGATCGCGGCGGCCGTGCTGGCGCTCGACTGGATGTGGGGGTTCACGTGGGGCGCCGAGACGCAGAATCCGACGTTGACGATCGTCGGGGTGCTGCCGCTGCACATCGCGGCGTGGGCGCTGGGCGAGTTCTTCCGCGCGAAGGAGCAGCTGACCGACGAGGAACGGCTGCGCGCGGACCTCGCGGTGTCGGAGCGGCAGGCGCAGGCGCGCGCGGCCGTCGCGGAGGAGCGCACGCGGATCGCGCGCGAGCTGCACGACGTGCTCGCGCACAGCATGAGCGTGATCGTGCTCAACGCCGAAGGCGCGAAACTCGCGCGGCACCAGGACCCTGAAGCCGTTGACCGCACGCTCGACACCATCAGCCGCACCGGGCGCGGGGCGCTTGCGGAGCTGCGGCGGCTGCTCGAAGTGATGCACGCCGGTGAGCCCGCGCGCACGCCGCAGCCGACCCTGGACGAGCTGCGCACGCTCGTCGAGCAGTCCGGGCGCGACGTCGAGCTCGAGGTGACCGGTGATGCCACCGACCTGCCCACGGGCGCCGCGCTGCAGGCGTACCGGATCGTCCAGGAGGCGCTGACCAACATGCTCAAACACGCTCCCGCCGACGCGTCCGCCCGGGTGCGCGTGGAGTTCACGCCGACCGAGGTGCTCGTCGAGGTGACGAACACCGGGGGCCGCGAGCCCGTGGCGGCGGGGCTGCCGTCGTCGGGGCGCGGATTGGCCGGGATGGCGCAGCGCGTGGAGCTCTACCGCGGCAAGCTCGAGACGGGCCCGCTGCCCGACGGCGGGTTCCGCGTGCTCGCGACCCTGCGGACGGGCGCGGCGCGATGACGTCGGTGCTGATCTGCGACGACCAGGAGCTGGTGCGCGTCGGGCTGCGGATGATCGTGGACAGCCAGCCGGATCTCGACGTCGTCGCGGAAGCGGGCGACGGCGCGGAAGCCGTGCGGATCGCCCGCGAACGACGGCCCGACCTGGTGCTGATGGACGTGCGCATGCCGGTGCTCGACGGCGTCGCCGCGACCGAGCGCATCTGCGCCGCCCTGCCGGACGTGCGGGTGCTGGTGATCACGACGTTCGACCTCGACGAATACGCCTACTCGGCCCTGCGCGCCGGCGCGAGCGGGTTCCTGGTGAAGGACGCGCCGTCGGACGAGATGCTGGTGGCGATTCGCGGAGTGCTGCGCGGCGACGCGATGGTGTCGCCTTCGGTCACGCGGCGGCTGCTCGACCGTTACCTGACCGGGCGGCCGGTCGAGTCGGCGAAGCTGGGTTCGCTCACCGAGCGGGAGAAGGACGTGCTCGGGCTGATCGCTCGCGGGCTGTCGAACACCGAGATCGCGGGCAAGCTGTTCATCGGCGAGACGACGGTGAAGACCCACGTCGGGCGCGTCCTCGCGAAGCTGGGCCTGCGGGACCGCGTGCACGCGGTGGTGTTCGCGTACGAGTCGGGGCTGGTCCGGCCCGGCGATTGAGACGCGAACGTCGCTTTTGTCGGGCATGCTGGCCGTATGCGCCTGCCCGGAGTCGTGCTGCTCGCGGTCGTCGCGGTGCTCGCCACCGCTTGTTCGGGAGCGGCGAGTGCGCCGCCGCCGTTGACGAGCGCCCCTTCGCCGGCTTCCGCCACCGCGTTTCGCGTCGAGGAGGTGGCCGGCGGACTGGAGCACGGGTGGGACATCGGATTCCTGCCGGACGGGTCGCTGCTCGTGCCACAGCGCCCGGGCAAGCTGGCGTTGATCCGGGGTGGGCGGACCACCGAGGTGCGCGCCGACTTCTCCGATGTACTCGTGCAGGGCGAAGGCGGGCTGATGGGGATGGTGCTCGCGGCGGATTTCGCTTCGTCGCGGGAGTTCACGACGTGCCAGACGCACCAGGAGGGTGGCCGGGCGGTCGACGTCCGCCTGGTCACGTGGCGGCTCGCGCCGGACGGGACCAGTGCGTCGAAGGTGCGGGATCTGCTGACGGGGCTGCCGGTGAACCCCAGTGGCCGGCACTCCGGCTGCCGGCCGACCCTGGCTCCCGACGGCGCGTTGCTCGTCGGGACCGGGGACACGGCGCGGCCGACGATCGCGCAGGACCGCCACAGCCTCGGCGGGAAGGTGCTGCGGATCAACGCGAAAACCGGGGAAGCGTTGCCGGACAACCCGTTCTTCGCTTCGGCCGATCCCCGCGAGCGGCGGATCTACACCTACGGGCACCGCAACATCCAGGGCGTCGCGATCCGGCCGGGGACCGGGCAGGTGCTGACTTCCGAGCACGGGCCGACGTTCGACGACGAGGTGAACTTGATCCGGCCCGGCGCCAACTACGGGTGGGATCCCTCGAAAGGCGGGACGGATTCCTCGTATGACGAAAGCGTGCCGATGACGGATCTCGACCGGTTCCCCGACGCGGTCCGTCCACTCTGGACATCCGGCGAGATCACCGAGGCGACTTCGGGTGACGCGTTCCTGACCGGTCCGCAGTGGGGTGCCAACGAAGGCGCATTGGCCGTGGTGGCGCTGAAGGGGCAGAAACTGTTGCTGCTGCACCTGGATTCCGCGGCCAAGGTCACTTCGGTGACGCTGCCACCCGAATTCGACGACCGGTTCGGGCGGTTGCGCGCCGTCCGATCAGCGCCGGACGGCGCGCTCTACGTGACCACCTCGAACGGATCGGACGACAAGGTCCTTCGCGTCACCCCTGGCGCTTAAGAGCCTTGGTAGGCGCCGCCGTTCACGTGGACGACCTGGCCCGTCACGTGGCCCGCGCCGGGGCCGGCGAGGAACGCCACGACTTCCGCGACGTCTTCCGGACGGCCCTCTCGGTTGTTCATCGTGGTGGCGACCAGCCGGCCGCGGCGTTCGTCGGTGAGCTTGCCGTGGAAGAACTCCGTGTCCACGATCAAGCCGGGCGCGACCACGTTCGCGGTGATTCCCCGCGGCCCCATGACCCGGGCGACGTCCGAGTTCCACGCCTCGACGGCGGCCTTCGCCCAGCCGTAGGACCCGGCGCCGATGTGGGCGGCGATGGAGCCGATGGTGATGATCCGGCCGTGGTCGGCGAGCCGGTCGCGCAAACCCGCCGTGACCAAGGCGGCGGTGAAGACGTTGGCCCGGAAATTGGCCGTCCAGGCGGTGGCCAGGGTCGCCAGGTCGGTGTTGTCGTCGCGGAGGAAATCGGTGTTGCCACCGGCGTTGTTCACCAATACGTCGACACTTTCCGGCAGTTCCGGCAAGGCCGCCTCGACGGCCTCGTGATCGGCGGCGTCGAACGCGACCGCCCGCGCGCCGAGCAGCGCCGCGGCTTCGGTGAGCACGCTCTCGCGGCGGCCGGTGATCGTCACGCGGTCGCCGGCGCGCGCGAACGCGGCCGCGATGGCGTAGCCGATTCCCGTGCCCCCGCCGGTGACCACTACTTCCCGGTTCATCCCGAACATCCTTTCCCCAGCCGACGAACACAGACCGTACCGGGACCGGCCTAGGATCTGCCGTATGACAGAGATCGACCCCGCCTCGACGGCGCTCGTGCTCGTCGACTTCCAGGAGCGGATCGTCGCGATGCCGACGACGCCGTTCGCCGGGCCCGAGGCCGCCGCCAACGCCGTGCGCCTGCGCGACGCGTTTTCCGAAGCCGGCGCGCAGATCGTGATCATCCAGGCGATGCGCCCGGGCTCCGAAGGCGCGCCGGGCAGCGACGTGATCCCGGAGCTGAAGCCGCGCAACGGCGAAAAGCTGGTGGTCAAGGCCACCATCGGCGGTTTCTACAACACCGACCTGCACGCGCACCTGCGCGACGCGGGCGTGCGCACCGTGGTGTTCGGCGGCATCGCGACGGAATTCGGCGTGGAGTCGACGCTGCGCGCCGCGGCGGACCACGGGTACGCCGTGATCGCCGTGTCCGACGCGATGACGGGCCTGTCCGACGTGTCGCACGAATCGTCGACCACGAAGATCTTCCCGCGGCTCGGCACGGTGCTCACCACGGCCGAAACCCTTGCGGCGCTGGGATGATCGACAAACTCGCGTGGCTGCACGTGGTCGACGGCCGCGTGCTCGCGGCCGTGTCCGCGGGCAAGGACACGTGGTACCTGCCGGGCGGCAAGCGCGAGCCGGGCGAGTCGGACGCCGAGGCGCTGGTGCGGGAGATCGCCGAGGAGCTGTCGGTCGCGCTGGACCCGTCGTCGTTGGAGCCCGCCGGCGTGTGGGAGGCACAGGCGGACGGGCGTGCGGCGGGCACGGTCGTGCGGATGACCTGTTACACGGCCTCGTTTTCCGGCACCTTGGCGGCTTCGAGCGAGATCGCCGACTTCGCTTGGCTGGGCTTCGAGGACCGGCCGCGCGTGTCGGCGGTTGTGCAGCTGATCTTCGACGACCTGCACGCGCGCGGCCTGCTCTAGCCGAGCTGCTTCTGCATGGCCGCGGCGAGCGCGTTGAGCCCGGACAGCGGGCGCACCATCACCACGAGCTCGGTGATCTCGCCGGAGTCGTTGGTGCGCAAGAAGTCGCAGCCTTCCACCTCGCGGTCGCCGACGCGCGCGGTGAACACGAGGGCGTGGCCGTCGTCGTCTTTCAGCTCCCGCTGATACGCGAAGCCCTCGAACACCGCGAACGCCGCCCGCAGGATCACCCCGACCTGCTCGCGCCCCTGGTAGGGCCGGTGCACAGCGGGACTGCGGAACACGGCGTCCTCGGTGAACAACGCGACGGCGGCCTCGATGTCCCGGCCTTCGATGGCTTCCCGGAAAGTCGTCATCGGATGATCGTCAAGCACTGAGCCGGTTCGGACAAGTCCCCGGGCTCAGCCCAGCAGCCTCGGCTTGTGTTCCAGATGCGACAACCCGTTCCAGGCCAAGTTCACCAGATGCGCCGCCACCTCGTCGCGCTTCGGTTTGCGTGCGTCGAGCCACCACTGGCCCGTCAGGGCGACCATCCCGACCAGCGCCTGCGCGTACAGGGCCGACAGCTTCTCCTCGTAGCCGCGCGCCGCGAACTGCTGGGCGAGGATGTGTTCGACCTGGCCCGCGATGTCGTTGAGGACGGTGGAGAAGGTGCCGGTGGAGCTGGCCACCGGGGAGTCGCGGACGAGGATGCGGAAGCCGTCGTGGGAGTCCTCGACGTAGCTGAGCAGGGCGATGGCCGCTTGTTCGAGCATGACGCGCGGGTGGCCGCCGTGGAGGGTGTTGACCATGCGGTCGAGCAGGAGCTGCGTCTCGCGGTCCACGACGACCGCGTAGATGCCTTCCTTGCCGCCGAAGTGTTCGTAGACGACGGGTTTCGAGACGTTCGCGCGGGCGGCGATCTCTTCCACCGAGGTGCCGTCGAAGCCCTTCTCGGCGAACAACGCGCGCGCGACGAGGAGCAGCTGTTGCCGGCGTTCGCTGCCTGTCATGCGGACGCGCGTCACCGGCGCCGCCGGTCGTGCGCCGGTTACCGCTGCTTCGCGCTTCGCCCTTCGTCTCCCCGCCATGCGCAGCAGGGTAGCCGGGTGGCGGCGCGCTCAGGCGAACGCGGTGTTGCGCGCGCGGTCCTCCCACGCCGTCAGGTCGGCCCGCACCTGGTCGAGGTGACCGCCGATCGCGTCGACGGCGTCGCCGCCGAGGGCCAGGCGCAGCGGGGTTTCCGGGGCGTCGAGCGCGGTGAGGATGGCGGCGGCGGCCTTCGCGGGGTCGCCGGCCTGCGTGCCATCGGCGTCGACGACGAGGCGGCGCGTGGGGCCGACCGACTCGGCGTAGTCGTCGATCTCGCCGCTGCGGCTCGTGCTGCCCCACAAACCGGTGCGGAACGCGCCCGGTTCCACGATCAGCACCTTGATCCCCAGGCGGCCCACCTCGTCGGCGAGCCCTTCGGACAGCCCCTCCAACGCGAACTTCGTGCCGCTGTAGGCCGAGAACCCCGCGAACGACAGCTGCCCGCCCATGCTGCTCATCTGCACGATCGCGCCGGACCGCCGCTCGCGCATGTGCGGCAGCACCGCGCGCACCAGGGCCGCCGGGCCGAAGACGTGCACGTCGAACAGCGACCGCAGCTCCTCGTCGGTGGTCTCCTCGAACGCGCCGACGTGGCTGCGGCCGGCGTTGTTCACCAGCACGTCGAGCCGGCCGTGCCGCGCGATGACCGAGGAGACGGTGGCGTCGACCGCCGCGAGGTCCGTGACGTCGAGCGGCACCGCCTCCACCTGGTCCGGGTGCGCGGCGACGACGTCGGCCAGCGTTTCGGTGCGCCGCGCCGCCGCGACCACCACGTCGCCGGCCGCCACCGCGGCCTCGGTGAGCGCGCGGCCGAAGCCGCTGTTCGCGCCGGTGATCAGCCAAACCTTGTTCATGTCCTGAGCCCCTTTCGCTGACACCGACTCTGGGCGAAAAGCGCTCGCGCGTCCAAGACCTGCTGTGATAACCATTGGCTATGGACGTGCACGGCCGCGATCTGCGGTACTTCGTCACGGCCGCCGAAGAGCTCCACTTCACGCGCGCGGCCGAACGGCTCTACGTCTCCCAGCCCGCGCTGAGCAAGCAGATCCGCATGCTCGAACGGCAGCTCGGCGCCCCGTTGTTCGACCGCGACCGCCGTGAGGTCCGGTTGACGCCGGTGGGCGAGGCCTTGCTGCCACACGCGCGCCGGGTGCTCGCGGAGTGGGACGCGGCGCACGACGCCGTCGCCCAGGCGAAGGCCGAGCAACGGGGGACGCTCGTCGTCGGCATGAGCACGAGCCCCGGCCGCGGCGGCATGCTGCCCGCGATCCGGTCGAGGTTCACCGACGTGCACCCGCACGCCCGGCTCACGCTGCGCCAGGTCGGCTGGCACGACTCCACCGCGGGCCTCGCCGACGGCTCCACCGACGTCGCTTTCGTGTGGCTCCCGGTGCCGGGCGCCGAACGCTACGACTGGGTCGTGGTCGCCGAAGAACCCCGGCTGGTCGCGATGTCCGCCACGCACCCCCGAGCCGGCCAGTCCACAGTGGACTTCGCCGACCTGCTCGACGAACCGTTCCTCGCCCTGCCCGCCGACGCCGGCCCGCTACGCGACCACTGGCTCGCCCCCGAAGCCCGCGGCGGCCGCGCCCCCGTGATCGGCGCGGAGATCAGCAGCGCGGACGAAACCTACGAGGCCCTCGTCGACGGCCGCGGCGTCTGCCTCATCGCCGCGGGCAACGCGCCCCTGCTCACCCGCGGCGACGTCGTCGCCCTCCCCGTGCACGGCGTGTCCCCCAGCCGCCTCGCGCTGGCGTGGCGCAAGGACGACAACCGGCCACTCGTCCACGCCTACGCCCGCGCCGCCCGGCTGGCCACGCGAAGCCAGGCCTGAAACAACCCCGAAAACAAAGCGGACCACCGAAAATCGGTGGTCCGCAAAGAAAACGGAAAGAACTCAGCCCTCGGACGCGATCCGCGCCAGCCGCTGCGGAGTCGGCCAGCGGACGTCGTGCACCCAGCCGAACTTCTCGAACATCCAGATCAGGCGGGCCGACATGTCGATCTGGCCGCGCTTCACGCCGTGGCGGGCCGAGGTCGGGTCGGCGTGGTGCAGGTTGTGCCAGGACTCGCCGAAGGAGAAGATCGCCAGCGGCCAGAAGTTGGCCGAGCGGTCACGCGCCGCGAAGGGGCGTTCGCCGATCATGTGGCAGATGGAGTTCACGGACCAGGTCACGTGGTGCAGCACGCAGATGCGCACGAGGCCGGCCCAGAAGAACGCGGTGAGCGCGCCCCAGAACGACCACGAGATGAGGCCGCCCAGCACGGCCGGCAGGGCCAGCGAGAGCAGCGCCCACAGCCAGAACAGGTCGTCGACCTTCTGGATCGCCGTGTCCTTCACCAGGTCGGGCGCGAAGCGGGCCTGGTTGCTCTTGTCGCGCTCGAACAGCCAGCCCATGTGCGCGTGCCAGAACCCGCGGGCGATGGCGGCCGGCGAGGTGCCGAACATCCACGGCGAGTGGGGGTCGCCGTCGCGGTCGGAGAACGCGTGGTGACGACGGTGGTCGGCCACCCAGGTGATCACGGGGCCCTGCAGGGCGATGCTGCCGGCGATGGCCATCACCACGCGCAGCCACTTCTTCGCCTTGAACGACCCGTGCGTGAAGTACCGGTGGTAGGCGACGGTGATGCCCAGGCCGCTGACGCCGTAGAACACCACGAACAGCGCGACGTCGACCCACGTCAGTCCCCAGCCCCACGCGAACGGGACGGCGACCAGCAGGGCCACCAGCGGCGCGAGCACGCCGAAGTACACGGAAAGCTGCACGCCGATGCCGCGCTGACCTTCGGTGATCGGCTTGGGGCCTTTCGGGGCCGGCGGCTCTCCAGCTGGCTGGGAACGGTCGAGGGTGGCCGTCATACAGTTCACTTCTTCCTACGAGCCCCTGCGAAGGGTGACCTAACCTACGATGCCGTAAGTTACGGTACAGGAGGTTTCGAGCCCTGGGGAGGCCCGAAATGTCCGTTGCGCTCCGGCACGGTTCAACCTGTGAAGTACCCCGGCCGCGGGCGCTTCACCCTCCCGCCACCACTGTCGCCGATCATCGCTATCCTGACCAGGATCGATCCGCCGTAGTGTAATCGGCAGCACTTCAGATTTTGGTTCTGACAGTTCAGGTTCGAATCCTGGCGGCGGAGCAGACGTGTGACCAACCCGAGCCGAAGCGATGGGGGTGTGGGGCGGCTGAGCGATGAAGCGATCGACCCCGGAACCGCCCGGCGTCCGACTCTCGTCGAGATGTCCGACGCTTGGCTGGTCGGGCGTGCGCGTGAGCTGATCGCCGCCGTCCAGCGGCAGGAGTTCGACAAGCAGCTCGAGATCGTCGCCATCATGGACGAGCTGCTCGAGGAGACCCTGCGCCGCGGCGAGCCCACGCTGGTGGCGCAGCTGCTGCGGGCCTCGGCGTTCGCCCGCCTGGTCACGCGCGGGCTGGCCGCCGAAGCGGAGCCGCGGCTCGACGAGATGCTCGCCCACACCCGCCGCCACGGCCTGTCGCTGCTGCGCGCCGACGCGCACGCGTTGCGCGGACGCCGGCTGGTGCTGGCCGCGCAGGAGGACGCCGCGCTCACCGAGATCGCCCGCGCGCTCGCGATCCTCGACGACTCCACGATCCCCGACCGCCAGGTCGGCGTGCGCAACTGGAACCGCATGCAGTCGATGGCGCTCATCGACTGCTGGATCGTGCTCAACCAGCTCGGCGTGTACGAGGCCGCCGAAGAGGTCATCAGCCGCGCCCACCAGGCGATCCGCGAGAGCGCGAGCCCGCACGAGATCACGCTGCAGCTGATGAACCGCGTGAAGATGCTGCTGGGCTGGGGCCTGCGGCTCGAGCGCATCGAGCAGTACGACGAGGCGGCCGAGAAGTTCCGCACGGCCGCGTCGATGGCGGTGGCGGCCGAGGGCCCGTTCGCCGAGTCGCTGTTCCCGCGCAAGGCCGGGGTTTCGGCGGTCGACCAGGTGGGCGTGCTCGCTTCCGCGCTGGCGCTGCACAACCCGGCCGCCGAGCACGTGGACCGGCTCACCCAGATGCGCCACGGCCACCACTTCCCGCACGAGCAGGAGATCGTCGCCATCGCGCTCGCGCGGTGCCTCGACCGCGCCGGCCGCCGCGAGGAAGCGCTCGACGTGCTGCGCGAGACGCGCAAGGCGATGTCCGAGGACATCTCCCAGCCGTCGATGCGGCTCAACATCGCCCGCGAGCTCGCGCGGCTCGACACGACGCCGGACTACGCGTCGGGCGCGAGCAAGTCGCTGATCGACTACGCGACCACGCTCGAATCCGAGATGTGGACGCTGCGCGAGTCGCAGATCGCCACGCTCAACGCGCGCCGCGAACACGAACGGCTGTCGGCCGAACACGGTGCGATCACGCAGCAGGCGCTGCAGGACCCGCTCACCGGCCTGCCCAACCGCCGCGCGCTCGACGAACGCCTGCGCGCGCTCGCGTCGTCGGCCGACGCGCAGCCGCTGGCCGTCGCGCTCGTGGACCTCGACGGGTTCAAGGGCGTCAACGACAAGCAGTCGCACGCCGAGGGGGACAACGTGCTCCGCGTTGTCGCCAGCACGTTGCGTGACGCCCTGCGTGGTGACGACGTTGTCGCCCGCTACGGTGGCGACGAGTTCATCGTTCTGCTGCCGGGCGCGCCCGCGTCGGCCGCGAAGATGGCGCTGGGCCGCGCGGTGAAGTCGGTGGCGGAGCTGCCGCACCACCTTTCGCACGGCGTCACCCTGTCCATCGGGCTGGTGTCGCTGCGGCCGCAGGAGCGGGCCGAGCAGGTGCTCGCGCGCGCGGACGCGGCGATGTACGAAGCAAAACGCGGTGGGGGCAACCAGGTCGCCTCCGCCAATTCGATGGCGGGCGACGCCGGCGCGAGCTGGCCCGCGGAGAGCATCCCGGCCGACCCCTCGTGGGGCGCCGAGGAGCCCACGTAGGATCGTTGCCCGTCGGAACGAGCCGGTAAATCGTTGTTGGGAGTCTCGTTGAGCGGCCCGCTGAGCACGCTGATCCTCGCCGCGGGTGAGGGCACCCGCATGCGTTCGTCCACCCCGAAGGTGCTGCACCCGATCGCCGGGCGCCCCCTGGTGGAACACGCCGTCCGCGCCGCGGCCGGACTGAATCCCGAACACCTGGTGGTGGTGATCGGCCACGGCCGCGAAGCCGTCGGTGCCGAGCTCGCGCGCGTCGGCGAGGTGCTGGGCCGCGAGGTGACGACCGCCGTGCAGGCGGAGCAGAAGGGCACCGGTCACGCCGTGTCGTGCGCGCTGCACGAGCTGCCCGCCGGCCTCACCGGCACCGTGCTCGTGAGCTACGGCGACGTGCCGCTGCTCGACACCGACACCCTGGCCGCGCTGCTGGCCGAGCACACCGGCTCGGGCAACGCGGTCACCGTGCTGACCGCCGTGGTCGCCAACCCCGCCGGCTACGGCCGGATCGTGCGCGACGACGCCGGCGTGGTCCAGTCGATCGTCGAGCACAAGGACGCGACGCCGGCGCAGCACGAGATCACCGAGATCAACTCGGGCGTCTACGCGTTCGACGCCGCCGTGCTCGCCGACGGCCTCTCGCGGCTGTCGACGGACAACGCGCAGGGCGAGCTGTACCTCACCGACGTGCTGGGCATCGCCCACCACGACGGCAAGGGCGTCGGCGCGCTCGTGGTCGACGACCCGTGGGTGACCGAGGGCGTGAACGACCGCGTGCAGCTGGCGACGCTGGGCGCGGAGTACAACCGCCGGATCGTGCGCCGCTGGCAGCGCGAGGGCGTGACCGTGACCGACCCGAACACCACGTGGATCGAAGCGGACGTGACGCTCTCGCGTGACGTGCTGGTGGAGCCGAACACCCAGCTCAAGGGCACCACGTCGATCGGCGAGGGCTCGGTCGTCGGGCCGGACACCACGCTCGTGAACGTGGCGGTCGGAGCCGGCGCGTCGGTGGTGCGGGTGCACGCCGACGACTCCGAACTGGGCGACGGCGTGAACGTCGGCCCGTACACCTACCTGCGGCCGGGCACCAAGCTGGGCGCGAAGGGCAAGCTGGGCGCGTTCGTCGAGACGAAGAACGCGCAGATCGGCACCGGCACGAAGGTGCCGCACCTCACCTACGTGGGCGACGCGACCGTCGGCGACTACAGCAACATCGGCTGTTCCAGCGTCTTCGTGAACTACGACGGCGTGAACAAGCACCACACCGTCGTGGGCTCGTACGTCCGGCTCGGCGCCGACAACACGCTGGTCGCGCCGGTGCGGATCGGTGACGGCGCTTACAGTGGAGCGGGTGCGGTCATCCGGGACGACGTCCCGCCTGGTGCACTAGCGGTGTCGGCGGGGCCGCAGCGCAACGTCGAGGGCTGGGCGGTCCGGCGCAGGCCGGGCACGCCGGCGGCGGAGGCGGCGGAGGCCGCGCTCGCCGCGAGTGAGGACACCGCCGTGTCCGTGTCGGAAGCAGGAAACGACGGGGAGTCGCCAGCATGAGTCCGAAGTCAGGTACGCCGAAGAAGAATCTGATGCTCTTCTCCGGCCGTGCGCACCAGGAGCTCGCGGAAGAGGTCGCCAAGCACCTCAACGTGACGATCACCCCGCAGACCGCGCACACGTTCGCCAACGGTGAGCTGTTCGTGCGGTTCGAGGAGTCGGTGCGCGGTACCGACGCGTTCGTGATCCAGGCGCACACCACGCCCATCAACGAGTACGTGATGGAGCAGCTGATCATGGTGGACGCGCTCAAGCGCGCTTCCGCCAAGCGGATCACCGTGGTCATGCCGTTCTACCCGTACGCGCGGCAGGACAAGAAGCACAAGGGCCGCGAGCCGATCTCGGCCCGGCTCATCGCCGACCTGTTCAAGACCGCGGGCGCCGACCGGATCATGACCGTCGACCTGCACACCGCCCAGATCCAGGGCTTCTTCGACGGCCCGGTCGACCACCTGATGGCGCAGTCCGTGCTCGCCGACCACATCAAGGCCACCTACGGCGACGCGGACATCACGGTCGTTTCGCCCGACTCGGGCCGCGTGCGCCTCGCCGAGAAGTGGGCGCAGCAGCTGGGTGACCGGCCGATCGCGTTCATCCACAAGACGCGCGACCCGGACAAGCCCAACCAGGCCGTGGCCAACCGCGTGGTCGGCAAAGTGCAGGGCAAGCTCTGCGTGCTGATCGACGACATGATCGACACCGGCGGCACGATCGTCAAGGCCACCGAAGCGCTGATCGAGGAGGGCGCGGCCGACGTCGTCATCGCCACGACGCACGGGATCCTGTCCGACCCGGCCACCGAGCGCCTTTCGCAGTGCAAGGCGCGCGAGGTCATCGTGACGAACTCCCTGCCGATCCCGGAGGAGAAGCGGTTCCCGGGGCTGACGGTGCTGTCGATCGCGCCGATGCTGGCCGAGGCGATCCAGCAGGTGTTCGAGGACGGTTCGGTGACCTCGTTGTTCGACGGGGCCGCCTGAGGTTCCAGCGGTTCTTCGTGTTTCGCCGTCGGTGGATTTCGGTCCGCCGGCGGCGAAACTGTCTGTGCTGCGTGGTTCGGTGCGGCTAGCTTCGCCACATGGGGAACTTCAAATTCGGCGTCAGTCTGCGGCCTGTCGACTCGTCGTTCGTCGGGTTGTGCCGCCGCGCCGAGGAACTCGGCTACGACGCCATCAGCGTGCCCGACCACCTGGGTGAAGGGCGCCCGGCGCCGTTTCCCGCGCTGGTGGCCGCGGCGGCCGCCACGACGAGGCCGCGGGTGGGGACGCTGGTGTCGAACCTGCCGTTCTACAACGTGGCTCTGTTCGCGCGAGATGTCGCCAACACCTGGGTCCTGACCGGCGGACGGTTGGAGCTGGGGCTCGGCTCGGGTCACATGAAGTCGGAGTTCGACGAGGCCGGGCTGCCGTGGCTGAAGGCGGCTGATCGGATCGCTTACCTGCGTGATGGTCTGGCCGAGCTGCGTTCCCGGCTCGGTGCGGATCTTCCGCCGTTGCTGATCGCGGGCAACAGCGACGGGGTGCTGTCGCTGGCCGCGTCCGACGCGGACATCGTGGGGTTCGCGGGTCTGCGCCAGGCCCCCGGCAAGCCGCCGGGGACGTTCGTACTCGATCCGGCTTCGGCGATGGACGAGCGCGTGACGTACTTCCGGTCCCTGGCCGGAGATCGGGAAGTCGAGTACAACATGCTGGTCCAGCGGGTGGTCGTGACCGGCGACCGCCGCGCCGCGGCCACGGAGTGGCAGGCGCTGACGGACCCGGAACCGGGCGTCGACGAGCTTCTCGAAGCGCCGCAGCTGTTGCTCGGGACGGTCGACGAAATCGTCACGCAGCTCGTCGAGCGCCGGGAACGGTACGGGTTTTCCTACATCACCGTGTTCGATTCGATGATGGAGACGCTGGCGCCGGTGGTCGCCCGGTTGCGCGGCCGCTGACCACGCACTGATCCACAAAGGACACCCGGTCATCCCGGCACGGGCTTCTCCGTCACCCAGTCGACCAGGCCGTACTCGACCGCCTCGGCCGCGGTGAACTGGCGCCGCCGTTCGGCGTCAGCGCGAACCCGCTCGATCGGCCGGCCGCTGCCGTCCGCGATCATCCTGACGACTTCGCTGGTCCACTTGTCGAGCAGAGCGAGCTGCACGGGCGACGGATCCGGCGGGAGCCGGGGCAGGCTCAACGCCATCACGGCCTGCGGGAGGGCGGCCCGTTTGCCGGTGGTGCCGCTCGACACGAGCAGCTGAGCCATGCCGGCGACCAGCCCCAGGGCGCAGGTGGCGACGTCCGGCTTGACGAGGTCCATCGTGTCGAGGATGGCGAAGCCGGCCGTGACGGAGCCGCCGGGCGAGTTGACGAGGAAGATGATGTCGGCCCTCGCGTCTTCATCCTCGAGGAGCAGCAGCTGCGCGGAGATCGTGTTGGCGATCGCGTCGTCGATCTCGCCGTTCAGGAGGACGACGCGCTTTCGCAGCAGCTGTTCGGCGTGCGCGCTGAAGTCCTGGCTCCGGAAACCGCCGGCCGACGCCGGGTGCCGATCGGAATCGCGGTCTCGCACCTCGGCGGGGCCGGGAACGTAGGAGGAGGCAATGCCTCCCTCGGCCCCGTCGAGGGGACCTGGTTCTTCGGCGATTTCCCTTGCCCGTTCGGCTGCGGCCGCCGATTCGGAAGCCAGCTGCGCACCCAGGTCTCGCTGCGCGCGCTCGGCTCCGGCGGTGCTGGGGAGAATCCCGCGCAGCTGCCGAGCCAGGTCATCTCGGCGCGTCACAGCCGGACCTCGCGCGGTCTGGAGCACCGCGGTTTGAGATGGCTTGCGAGCAGCTCAGTCATGCGCGCGACGGTAACCGCGGGCGCCGGGAGAGGTCCCGGGCAACGCGGGTTTCAGTCCCCGGCCACACTTTCCGCCGCCGAGCGCACGGCAGCCACCGCATCGCCGGCGATCAACGTCAGCACCCGGCCCAGCAGCCCCTCCGGCACGGCTTCCTCGTCGATGTCGCCCTCCACCGCCAGGCCGTTGCTCAGCGCCAGCAGGATCACCGCGAACTCTTCGGCCGGCAGCGGCAACGAGAAGCCGAACCCCGAAGCCAGGCGCTCCAACGCGGCCGCGATCGTGCGACGCACCGCGCGGCGACGGTCCCGCAGGGCAAGCCGGCGGTCGGCATCCTGGTGCGCCAGGGCGAAGAACTCCGCCAGCAACCGGTGCCACACCGCGTCCGTGCGCATTTCGTGCATCAGCACCGCCGCGACGTCCGCGAGGCCGGCCGCGCCGGTGTCGGCGGAGGCGAAGCTCTCGAGGCTCGCGGAGAGCCGATGCGCCGCGTGCTCCTCCATCAGTGCCAGCACCAGCTCGTCCTTCGACGCGAAACTGGAGTAGACCGCGCCCTTCGTGAGGCCGGCGGCGGCTGCGACCTCGGTCAGCTTGGAGGCCGCGATGCCCTTCTCTCCGAAGACCTGGAACGCGGCGTCGAGGATGCGGCGGCGCGTTTCGGCACGCGTCGGCCGCGTGCGGCCCGGTGCGGGCATCGGGGTGAATCCTCCTGATCAAGGGGTTGACTTTCACGAAGCCAACTCAATACCTTCAGGTATCCAATACCGGGAGGTATTCGATGTCAAGCGCACAGCGGTACCTCGACAACGGCACCTGGTGCGAGCCGCCATCGCGTATTCGAGCGGGAACGTCCTCACCGAGCCGGCCGAGGTCGAGTTCTTCTTCGCCGCCGGCCCGGAAGGCGTCTTCAAGCGCTATCACAACGATCCCCAAGAGACCATTGTGGACGGTTGGCTGCACACCGGCGACCTCGGCCGGCAAGAACCTCTCCCCCGCCGCGGAAACCGGGATCAACCCGGACGAACCCGGCCGGCCCACCGACGAACGACTGCGCTCGGTCATCTCCCGTGACGTGGAGTCGGTGAACGCACGCTATTCTCCGCCCGAGCGAATCCGGGACCTCGCGCTCGTACCCGAGCCGTTCTCCGCCGAATCCGGTGAGCCGACCCCGACCCTCAAGATCCGCAGGAACGTCGTCGCCCGGCGCCACGCCGTGCTCTACCCCGCCCCCTGAACCACCGGCAACGCCGCCGGTGACCGTGAGGAAGGACCCTTCTCCATGAGGAAACTGCGGACCAAAGCGGCCGTGCTGGCCGCCGTGGCGCTCGTGGCGGCCGCGTTCACCGCCGCGCCCGCGCAGGCGGCGGGCGGCAACAACGACCCGTCATGCCGGCCGAGCTCGGCGCACCCCCGGCCCGTGGTCTTCCTCCACGGCCTGGGCGCCACCTACTACGAGGACCTCAACTTCCTGCAGTCGGCCGTCGCGGCCAAGGGTTACTGCACCTTCAGCCAGACCTATGGCGCCTACCCAGGCTTCCCCGTCGTCGGCGGCCTGCGCCCGATCGCCGACTCGGCGGCCGAGATCAAGCAGTTCATCGGCCAGGTGCTCACCGAGACCGGGGCGTCGCAAGTGGACATCGTGGGCCACTCCGAGGGCGGCTTCCAGTCCCTCTACGTCACGAAGACCCAGGGCATCTCGGACAAGATCGGCTCGGTCGTGTCCATCGCGCCGCCCACGCACGGCACCACGTTCGCCGGCCTCACCAAGCTCGCGTATCTGCTCGGGCAGGGCGAGCGCGACGCCGTCGGCAAGGCCCTGTCCACACTCGGCTGCCCCGCTTGCGACGACCTGATCACCGACGGGGCCGCGGTGAAGAAGCTGACCACCGGTCCCATCGCGCAGCCCGGCGTGAAGTACACCGTGATCACCTCGCGCTACGACGAGCTCGTGACCCCCACCGACACGTCGTTCGTGCGCGAACCCGGCGTGGTCAACGAGTCCGTGCAGGACACGTGTCCGTTCGACCCGGTGGGCCACATCGGCGAGGCCTACGACCTCAACGTGTGGAACCTCGTCACCAACGCGCTCGACCCCGCCCACGCCACGAAGTTCTTCTGCACCGTCGGTTCCCCGGGCTGACCCGAGCCGGGGCCCCTCGGCTTCGAGGGGCCCCGCGCCGCGCGTCAGTACGCGACGGTGAACCGCGCGCGGCTGTGGCGCGGCTCCTCGATCTCGTCCACGAACGCGATCGCGAAGTCGTCACCGCCGATGTGCGAATTGCCCTCGGCGTCCGACAGCAGCACGTCGCCGCCGACGCGGTAAGAGCCCGTGCGCTCGCCCACGGTCCACGCACCGAACTTCGCCGGCGGGCTCAGGTAGAACCACTCGACATCGGACGGCAGCTCGCGCAGTGCGTCGAGCACCTCGGTCTGCGCGGTCGCCTCGGTCTTGTACGTGTCCGGGAAGTCCGGCGTGTCCAGCAGCCGCGGACCACCGGGAGTCACGAGCAGCGAAGCCGCGCCGCCCACGAACGACAGCCGCGCACCGGCCGCGCGGGCCGCGTCGGCGAGCGCCGGCACCACGTCGAGCAGCCGCCGCCCCTGCTCGTCGGCCCGGCCCGGGGTCGCCACCACGATCACGTCGGCGCCCTTGGTCACGTCGGCGATGAAACCGTCGTCGTGCAGCGAGCCCGTGCGGGCCTCGACGTCGGCGGGCAGGCCCTCGGGCTTGCGCGCCACCCCGACGACCGTGTGCCCGCGCCGCAGCGCCTCCTCCGTGATCCGGCCACCGACGTACCCCGTCGCGCCGAACACCACCAGCTTGCTCATGTTCCCCGCTCCTCCTGGTCGAACTCCCGACGAGGGCGAGGGTAGAGACGGAAGATCCACTACTTCAACGAAACCAACGCACCCCGCGGTAGGCGTGCAGGTCAGCCGCCGAGCGTGCCGAACGACTTGTCGAGCTTCGCCTTCACCGCGTTCGCGTCGAAGGGCACGTGGACCTCGCCGACGGCGGTCGGCTTCGCCAGCACCTGGTAGCTGGCGGTGCGGTTGGGCAGCGAGAACTTGACCGTGCACGACATGGTGATGGTCGCGTCGGCCGCCGCGTCGCCCTGCGTGGAGCAGGTCTTGGAGCCGAGCGAGTCGGCGCTGACGTCGATCGTGAGCGTCACGTGGACCACGGGCTTGGCGCCGGGGCCGTTGCCGACGACGCTGTTGGTCACGTCGACGGTGGCGGTGCACGAGCCGACGAAGTCCTGGCAGTCGAGGCGGTCGTTGGTGACCACCACGCTCGCCTGCGACAGCCCGTCGAACGGCTGCCCGAGCCCGCCGACGGCGGTGTCGAAGTCGGTGTGGAACTTCTTGAGCGCGTCGCCGGTCAGCGGCTTCACCTGGAAGCCCGTGCCGAGCTTCGGGCCGCCCAGCGGGTCGAGCAGCGCCGGTGCGAACGAGACCACGCGGTGAGGCTGCGCGGTGGTCACCTGCAGCTCACCGAGGCTGCCGCCGAGCTGGTAGACCTCCGTGCCGTCCTCGAGCTTGCGCTTCACCGGGTCGGCCGTCTGGTTGAGAGTCGACAACGATTTGGCCAGCCCGGCCACGAGCCGGTCCGGTGAGAAATGCATCCCGGGGTCCATCGGCAGCTCCGTGCCGACGGTGTGCACCCAGCCGGCGCCGAACTGCGTGCTGTTTTCCTCGAGACCGTGCGACTTCCAGTAGTCGGCGTCGGCGGAGAGGTAGAGATCGCTTCCGAGCTCGGTGACCTGCACCACGTGACCTTCGAACGGCAGCGCGCCGTACCCGTCGCCGTCGCGCGTGATGCGGAAACCGAGACCGATCGGCTTTCCCGACGCATCCTTCACCGTGGTGTCGAGTTCCAGCGCCGGCGCCTTGCCCAGCGCGTCCAACGCGGTGTCCACCGCATCTCGCTGCTCCGCCAGCCGGTCGGCAATCTGCTGGTCAGCGGCCGAAACCCCCGCCGAACCCGCCACCGAGACCTGGCACCCCGCGAGGACGCCACCCAGCAGCACGACCGCCGCGGCGATCCATCGAGCCCGCATTCTCGCCCCTCTTTTCCGCGGGAATCATCCCATGCCCGCGGCACGCGCCTGCACCACCGGAAAAGCGTCGTCACCCACCGGCCGGACCAAGGTTTAGTCGTGCGGGGCCACCCGCCGCAACCTCCTTGTCGAACGAGGGTTTACACTTCTCGAGTTGTCTCGGCGAGGCGGGTGCACCCTGTGGTGCCCAGCGTGATCGACGCGGCGGCTCGAGAAGCCCCGTGGAATGTGCACGCCTGGAAACTCGCCGCCGTACGCAGCTGATTTTCGAAGTACAACGCCCCGAGCAGAGATCGACGATCCCCGCCGCCACCTGCTGCACCGATTTGTGATTTGAAGGAGTGCTACACCGTGTCCGAGGTACGTCTTACCGTCGAGCCGCGCACCGAGTTCGGCAAGGGAGCCGCGCGGCGCACCCGTCGCGCCGGCAAGATCCCCGCGGTCCTCTACGGGCACGGCTCGGACCCGCGGCACTTCGCGCTGCCGGCCCTCGAGTTCGCCCGCGTGGTCCGCGAGAACGGCAGCAACGCCGTGCTCACCCTCGACCTCGAGGGCTCCAGCGAGCTGGCGCTGACCAAGACCATCGTGGTCCACCCGCTGAAGAACTACATCGAGCACGTCGACCTGCTCGTGGTCCGCCGCGGCGAGAAGGTCACCGTGGACATCCCGGTGGTCGTGACCGGCACCGCCGGCCCGGGCGGCCTGGTGAACCAGGACCTCGACACCCTCCAGATCGAGGTCGAGGCGCTGCACATCCCGGAGCAGATCGAGGTCTCCGTCGAGGGTCTCGAGATCGGCACCCAGATCACCGCCGCGCAGGTCACCCTGCCGCAGGGCGCGGTTCTGGTGACCGACGCCGAGGCGCTGGTCGTGGCCGTGAACGAGCCGCAGCGTGAAGAGACCGGCGACGAAGAGGTCGCCGCTGAAGGCGCCGAGGCTCCCGCCGGGGACGCCGAATAAACTCACTTCCGTGAGTGAAGACCTGCCTGGGGCCGGCGAGCTGATCCTGCTCGCCGGCCTCGGTAATCCCGGGCCCCAGTACGCCGGCAACCGCCACAACGTCGGCTTCATGGTGCTCGACGAACTGGCCACCCGCATCGGGGGCAAGTTCAAGGCGCACAAGAGCGGCGCCGAAGTGCTGGAGGGGCGGCTTTCGGGCCGTCGCGTGGTGCTGGTGAAACCACGTTCGTTCATGAACCTCTCCGGCGGGCCCGTGGTCGGCGCCGCCCGGTTTTTCAAGGTCGAGCCCTCGGGCGTCGTCGTGGTGCACGACGAGCTCGACGTGCCGTTCGGCGCGCTGAAACTCAAGCTCGGCGGCGGCGACAACGGGCACAACGGCCTGCGTTCCATCACCAAGTCGCTCGGCACGCGTGAGTACTACCGCGTGCGCTTCGGCATCGGGCGTCCCCCGGGCCGCCAGGACCCCGCCGATTTCGTGCTGAAGGACTTCTCGACGGTCGAGCGCAAGGAGCTCCCGTTCGAGGTCTCGGTCGCCGCGGACGCGGCCGAGGCACTCGTGTCGAAGGGGCTCACCGCGGCCCAGAACGAGTTTCACGCAGGCTGATCAGCCGGTTGCTCTCTGTTAGTGATCATGAGTAGCACTGCGTAGTTTTTCCTCACTCGATGGGCGGCTTATGGGGCCCTGATCGAGTCGTCCCGGCGCGTGCGGGGTTCCCGGTGCCCGGGTGACCGGTTAGGACGGAATGCGGCAGTCCGCACACCGACCCTGAATCGGAGAATGTTTCATGTCGTTCACCGCCGAGGACCTCACCGAGGTCACCTTCGGTAACGCCCCGATCGGCCGCCGTGGTTATGCCAAACAGGAGGTCGACGAGTTCGTGCGGCGCATCGCGAAAACGATCGCCGAAGAGGACGACCTGACCGCGGCCGAAGTCCACCACGTCATGTTCAACAAGCCGCTGATCGGCAAGCGCGGCTACGACGAACGCGAGGTCGACCAGTTCCTGGACGCCGTGGAGGAACAGCTGGCCGACCTGTCCGGCCGGCGTGCCCCCATCGTGCCCGGCACCCGCGACGAACACGAGGCGACCGCCTCCCGCGCACCGCGCCCGGAGGTGACGGAGAACGCCGAGTCCTTCCAGGACCGGTAGGTCTTTCCGGCCTTGACGGCGTCGTTCCCCCGCGGCGCTTTCCCGGCCTGCGTTTGTGTCCTTCTTCCTGAACCAACCCCGCCCTCCGGACTCCCGAAGCCCCGAGAACACGGAACCGGCCCGCTCACCGTGGTGAGCGGGCCGGTTCCGTTTTTGCCTGCATTGCGTTCGGACTCGGCGTCAGTGTTCCGCGTTGTGCGCAATCTTGTCCGCGTACTGCACCGCGGTCGCCGCGCGCTTGACCTTGCCCGACGGAGTCTTGGGCAGGCTGCCGGCCGGGAGGACGACCACGGCGAACGGGCGCATGTCCACCGCGTCGCGGACGCGGGCGGCGACCTGCTTCGACAACGCGCGTTCGGCCTCGGCGTCACCCGCCAGCTTGGACTCCACGACGACGGCGAAGCGTTCGCGGCGGCTGCCCGCGTCGAGGCGGACGGCGACCGCGTTGCCGGCGCGGACGCCCTCGACCGAGGTGGCCGCGCGTTCGATGTCGGTGGGGTACAGGTTGCGGCCGCCCATGATGATGACGTCCTTGCGGCGGCCGCAGATGACGATCTGGCCGTCGATGAGGTAGCCGAGGTCGCCGGTCTTCATCCAGCCGTCGGCGTCCTGGGTGTCGAGGGGGCCGTCGACGGTCAGGTAGCCCGGGGTGACGGCGGGGCCGCGCAGGCGGATTTCGCCGACTTCGCGCTCACCCAGCAGCTCGCCCTCGGAGTTGACGATGCTCGCCTCCAGCCCGTCCAGCGGGCGGCCCAGCACGGCGAACGAGCGCACCGCGTCCGTGCCCCGCCGGGGGTCGCCCTCGGGGACCGGGACGGCGCGGTCGTCGGCCTCCAGGGCGTCCGCCTCGACGACGTCCAGCGTCAGCCCGGTGAACAGCGGCGCGAACGACACCGCCAGCGTCGCCTCGGCCATGCCGTAGGCCGGGAACACGCACTCGGCCGGCATCTTGAAGCGGGCGCCCGCGTCGACGAACGTCTGCACGGCCGTCTCGTCGATCGGCTCGGCGCCGTTGAGGGCGATGCGGAGCTTGGACAGGTCGTAGGCGTTGTCGTCCTCGACGCGGGCCATGCGGCGGCCCACGATGGCGTACGCGAAGTTCGGCGCGGCCGTGGTGGTGCCGTTGTACTTGGAGATCAGCTCGGGCCAGATCAACGGGCCGGACAGGAACTCGACGGGCGTGATCTTCACCAGCTCCACGCCGAAGGTCATCGGCACGGTCAGGAAGCCGACCATGCCCATGTCGTGGAACGTCGGGAGCCACGACACCATCACGTCGACGTCGAAGTCGAACTCCGCGCGGTCGACCATGGCCTTGACGTTGGTGTAGAGGTTGCCGTAGGTGATCCGCACGGCCTTCGGGTCGGCTGTCGAACCGCTGGTGAGCTGGAGCAGCGCGGTGTCGCCCTCGTCGGTGGGCACGACCTCGGCCAGCGGCTCGGCCTCGGCCAGCTCCGTGATCAGGCGGTGCTCGATGCCCTTCTCGGCCAGCACGGGCGCGAGCTGGTCGAACGGCTCGCCCAGCACCACCAGGCCGGCACCGATCATGCCCAGCACCTTGACCGTGTCCTCGGCCCACTCGGCGAGGTCCGTGCGCGCCGTCGGCTGGTGCAGCATCGTCACGCTGCCGCCGGCCAGCCACACGGCCTGCACGGTGGGCGCGATGAGCACCGGCGCCGCGGCCAGCACGGCCACCGCGCTCCCGGGCTTCAACCCGCCTGAAACCAAGCCTCCGGCGATCTTCTTGGCCTGGTCGTGGACCTCGGCCCACGTCCGGCGCACCGGCTCCTTGGGCTCGCCCGTGACCATGCCGCGCTGCTGACCCCGCCCCGTCGCCGTCTCGACGAGCGTGTCCACGAACCGACTCATGCGCGACAGATTACTGTCTGGTTGTCAACGCCCGCCTGCGGTGGCGTGAACAGCGTCGATCAGGCCGCGGATCAAGCCGTCATTCGAGGGCTTCGGACGTCTCCAGCCACTTCGCCTCGACGTCTTCCTTCTCCGCGTGCACGCCCTTCAGCTCGGTGTTCAACGCGATGAGCTTGTCCGGGTCCGTGGCCGCTTCGAGCAGCGCCGCGTGCAGCTTCTCCTCGCGCGCGGCCAGCTGATCGAGCTTGCGCTCCAGCCGCCCGAGCTCCTTCTGCGCGGCCCGGATCTCCGCGTTGCTGCGCTTGGCCTCGACCTTCCCCGGAGCCGCCGATGACTGGCGCCGCGGCGTCGCCTCCCGCAGCTTCGTGCGGCGGTTGAGGTACTCCTCGATGCCGCCGGGCAAGTTCGTCACGTGGCCGTCGCCGAACATCGCCACGGTGATGTCGCAGACGCGCTCCACGAGGTAGCGGTCGTGCGAGACCACGACCATCGTGCCGGGCCAGCCGTCGAGGAGGTCTTCGAGCTGCTGCAGGGTGTCGATGTCCAGGTCGTTGGTGGGCTCGTCGAGCAGCAGCACGTTGGGCTCGGCCAT
Source organism: Amycolatopsis sp. NPDC047767 (assembly GCF_040704195.1). Classification (NCBI taxonomy): domain Bacteria; kingdom Bacillati; phylum Actinomycetota; class Actinomycetes; order Pseudonocardiales; family Pseudonocardiaceae; genus Amycolatopsis; species Amycolatopsis sp. NPDC047767. The sequence continues at coordinate 8,440 of NZ_JBEYSJ010000030.1, read as the reverse complement.
CAGCAGCCGGCACAGCTGCAGCCGGCGCCGCTCGCCACCCGACAGGTCACCGACGGGCGTCCACTGCCGTTCGGGCGGGAAGCCGAGCTTCTCGCCCAGCTGCGAGGCCGTCATCTCCTGCTTGCCGAACACCACGCGTCCGGCCACCTGCTCGATCGCCTGCAGCACGCGCAGGTCACCCGGCAGGTCGTCGAGCTCCTGGCGCAGGTGCGCGAGCGCCACGGTCTTGCCCTCGATCCGCCGCCCGGTCTCCGGTTCGACGTCGCCGCCGAGCAGCTTGAGCAGCGAGGTCTTGCCCGAACCGTTCACGCCGACGAGACCCACGCGGTCACCCGGCCCGATCCGCCACGTCACGTGGTCGAGCAGCGTCCGGTCGCCGACGCTCAACGACACGTCTTCCAGCTCCAGCACCGTCTTGCCGAGCCGGCGCTTCGCGAACGCCATCAGCTCCACGGAATCGCGCAGCGGCGGCACGTCGGCGATCAGCGCCTCGGCGGCTTCCACGCGGTAGCGCGGCTTCGACGAGCGCGCCTGCGGGCCGCGGCGCAGCCACGCCAGCTCCTTGCGCGCCAGGTTCTGTCGCTTCTCCTCGGCGGTCGCGGCCAGGCGGGCCCGCTCGGCGCGCGCGAAGATCCAGTCGGCGTAACCACCCTCGTACTGCTCGACCCGACCGTTCGCGACCTCCCACGTGAGGCTCGCGACGGTGTCGAGGAACCACCGGTCGTGGGTCACGACCACCACGGCGATGCGGCGGGCCAGCAGGTGGTCGGCCAGCCAGCGGACACCTTCGACGTCCAGGTGGTTGGTGGGCTCGTCGAGCACCACGAGGTCGAGCTCGCCGGTCAGCGCCGCGGCCAGCGCGACGCGACGGCGTTCGCCACCGGACAGGTTCGCGGTCGGGGTGTCGAGGCCGATCGCGGTGATGCCGAGTCCGTCCACAATGGACCGTACGCGCGCGTCGGCGGCCCATTCGTGTTCCGCGCCATAGCGTTCGAGCACGACGTCACCGACCGTGCTGCCCGAAGGCAGCTCGGTGCGCTGGGTGACGACGGCCATGCGCAGATCACGAACATGGCTCACGCGGCCGGAATCCGGCTCGCTCAGACCCGCGAGCACCTCCAGCAACGTCGTCTTGCCGCCTCCGTTGAGACCGACCACACCGATGCGCTGTCCTGCGGCGACGCCGAGCGAAACGCCGTCCAGCAGCGGTTTCACGCCGTACGACTTGCTCACCGACTCCAGGTTGACCAGGTTGGCCATCCGATTCAGCCGATCCTTTCCACAGTGGACTAGAAGTTCAGGCGTGCACGCGCGGTGGCGCGCCACGGGGTGCGTCGTCGCCGCCGACCAGCCGGGCGCCGGGCACCGGGCCGTGGGCGACGCGCACCGTCCGGCACACGCCGGCGCCGGACAGCTCGGCCGCCACCTCGACGGCGGCCTGCGCGTCGGCGCAGAGGAACGCGCACGTGGGCCCCGAGCCGGACACGCAGCCGGCCAGCGCGCCCGCGTTCACGCCCGCACGCAGCGTGCGGCGCAGGCCGGGGCGCAGCGACACGGCGGCCGCCTGCAGGTCGTTGCCCAGCAGCAGCGCGAGCTGACGCGGGTCACCCGAGGCGAGAGCCTCGACGACGGGGGTGTGCGAGCCGATGCGCGGCGGGTTGCCGTCGGCGCGAAGGCGGTCGAGCTCGCCGAACACCTTCGGCGTCGACAGGCCTTCGGTGTCGAACGCGAGCACCCAGTGGAACGTGTGGCGCGACAGCACGGGCACGAGCTGCTCACCACGGCCGGTGCCGAGCGCGGTGCCGCCGTAGAGCGCGAAGGGCACGTCGCTGCCGAGCTTGCCCGCGATGGCGGCCAGCTCGTCGCGCGTCACGTCGAGCTTCCACAGCGAGGCCAGGCCGACGAGCGTCGCCGCCGCGTCGGCGCTCCCGCCCGCCATGCCGCCCGCGACGGGGATGCCTTTGCGCAGCACGATCCGCACCTTCGGGTCGTCGCCTTCGGCGCGACCGGCGTAGGTGGCGAGCTCCTGGGCCGCGCGCCAGGCGAGGTTGGTGGCGTCGGTGGGCACCGACCCCTCCCCCTCGCCGAAGACCTCGAGCCCCGGGTCGTCGGTGACCGCGACGGTCACCTCGTCCGTGAGCGACAACGCCTGGAAGACGGTGACCAAGTCGTGGTAGCCGTCCTCGCGCAGGTCACCGATGGCCAGGTGCAGGTTGACCTTGGCCGGGACCCGGACGGTGACTGGTGGTGGAACTACGGCGAGCACCCGTCAAGCCTACGTGGCCGGGCGCCTGGCCTCCCCACCAGGAGAAAACAGCCGTTTTCAGGACGGCTGTCCCAACCTCTCGGACACGCTCCCGACTCTCCCGTCCCCCAGTCCCACCGCACCCCACCGTGGCGTTGGTTGCGCTCAACGCACCCAATGCGGCGTTCGTTGCGTTGAACGCACCGAACGCCACAGTGGGGCGCGGTGAGCCGGAGGTGTGACGAGCGGTCAGGCGGCGACGCTCTGCGCGGCCCGCACGGCCGGCGTCACATGGGCGCCACGGTCGGCGATCCACGCCAGCGCCGCGTCGGCGCGCTCGCCGCGGACGCCGATGCGGAAGCGGGCGATCGGGGTGTCACCGATGCGCGTGAGACCGCCGCCGATGGTGGCGACCTCCACGTCGAAGCGGCCGGCCGCCTCGGGCAGCAGGGCGCCGACGGACGCGAAGCCGATCAGCACGACGTCGGCGGACCGGTCGTACTTCGCGGCCTGCGCGCGGGCGGTCTCGATGGCCGGCAGCACCGCCTGCGCGGTCCAGCTGCCCGGCGAGGCGATGAGGTCCAGCACGTGACCGCGTTCGACGACCGCGCCGTCTTCGAGCACCGCGACGTCGTCGCAGACGCGGCGGACGACACCGGCGTCGGGCGTGGTCAGGAGCACGGTGGTGCCCAGCTCGGCGCGCGCCCGGTCGAGCACGGCGAGCACGGCGCCGGCCTCCTCGGGGGCGATGCCGGCGGTGGGGTCGTCGGCGAGCAGCACGGCGGGGCCGGCGGCGAGGGCCTTGGCCACGGCGACGCGGCGCAGCTGGCCGGGCGTGAGGTCGGCCGGCTTCTGCGCGGCCCGGGCGGTGAGGCCCACGAGGTCGAGCAGGTTGCCGACGCGGCTCTTGCGCTGCGGGCCGTCGACGCCGAGCTGCTCCAGCGGCGTGGCGATGTTGCCGGCGACGGTGCGCTCGGCGAGCAGCTCCGGCTTGGTGCCGACGACACCCAGCTGGCGGCGGACCTCACGCAGCCGGCGGCCGTCGAGCGCACCGGTGTTGAGGCCGTCGAGCCGCACGACACCGCGGTCCGGGCGCTCCTGCAGGGCGATGCAGCGGGCGAGCGTGGACTTGCCGGAGCCGGCGGGACCGACCACGCCGAAGAGGGAGCCGGCCTGCACGTCGACGCTCACATCACGCAGCGCGGCGACCGGATTTCCGTTGAGGGGAAAGGACTTGGACACGTTTTCGACAGTGATCACGAAGAGAGCTCCAGGCATGAGGCGCAGCACCGTTTCCGGGCGCGCCGGGCGTCACCGAATTACCGTCCTTTTCGGACGGTGCGCAGAATTGCGGAAGAAAGATCAGGCGATGACTGTGGAGCGTCGACACGCACATACCGTGCGGCGACCTTCATCGACGACGCGCCGCCGGGTCAACAGGAGCGGGCGGGCTACCCTCTGCATCGGAAACAGCCTCCATCGGTCCTGGCTGTAGCACCTGCCCCATGGGGGGTGGTTGCTGCGACTTCGGCGAGCCAGGTCTCTCAGTCGCTCGGGATGGACGTTTCTGAGTAAAGCCGATCCCATTGGGTGAACGCAAGCGCGTTGGTGCAGATCACACGAGTGGTGGTGCCCGGATACCGGGACACCCGCAGCCACATCGTGGACCCCGAAAGCTCCGGCACCGAATTTCTTCCGCGCGGCGAATCCAGCCCTTATTCCACTGTGGACGCCGCCGATCCCTGGTGGAGGTGCGATTCCGGCCCGACAATTCCGCGACGGCCCGCGCGTGGGTAAATGACGGTTCGGCCAGGTAGTTCGCCACGGCGAGACACCGCGTCTTCCCGGCCGGACACCCGCTCCCGTCCGCGAGCCGATTCCGGCCGGCTCACCCCATCCGTGATACACGCGTATCCTATACAGTCGTATCACCAACGCGGAGGAGAACCGTGGCGCACCGGGTCGACCACGAGCAGCGCCGGCGCGAGATCGCCACGGCGGTGTGGCGGATCGCGGCCGAACGCGGGCTCGACTCCGTGAGCATGCGCGAGGTGGCCGCCGAGGCGGGCGTGTCGCTGCGGCTGGTGCAGTACTACTTCGAGACGAAGCACAATCTGCTCGTGCTCTCCCTGCGTTATCTGCACGAACGCGGCGAGCAGCGCACGCAGGCCCGCATCGCGGCGCAGGTCGACCAGAGCGTGCGCGGCGTGGTCCGGACGCTGCTCACGGAACTGCTGCCGCTGGACGCCGAGCGTGAGCTGTCGCTACGCGTCCACCGCGCCTACTTCAGCCGCACCCACAGCGACCCGGCGCTGGCGAAGGTCTTCCTGCAGGCCGAGACGCCGATCGAGGACCTGCTCACCAGCCTGCTGCGCCGCACGGTTCTCCCGCCCGGCGTCCAGCCGCGGCAGGAAGCGAACCTCCTGGTCGCGGGCTTCACCGGACTCGGCCTCGACGTCCTCCACGGCCGCTTCACGCCGGGCGAGGTCCTGGCGACGCTGGACTACCACCTCGGCCGACTGTTTCAGGCTTGAGCCGCGAGCCGCACGAAGTCGTGCACGTCGAGCTGCTCGCCGCGCGTCTTCGGGTCGATGCCGGCCGCCACGAGGAGCTCACCCGCGCGGTCGGCCGAGCCGGCCCAGCCGGCGAGAGCCGCGCGCAGTGTCTTGCGGCGCTGGGAAAACGCGGCGTCGACGACTTCAAACAGGCGTTGCCGCTCGACGCCCTCCACCGGAGTGCCGCGTTCGAAGGACACGAGCGACGAGTCGACGTTCGGCACCGGCCAGAACACCGACCGCGGCACGGCGCCGACCTTGCGCGCCGGGCCGTACCAAGCGAGCTTCACGCTGGGCACGCCGTAGATGCGGCTGCCGGGACCGGCGGCCATGCGGTCGGCGACCTCGGTCTGGACCATCACCATCCCGCGCTGCAGCGACGGCAGCTCGGCCAGCAGGTGCAGCACGACGGGGACCGCGACGTTGTACGGCAGGTTCGCCACCAGCGACACGGGCTCGGCCGGCAGGTCCGCCGCGCTGATCCGCAACGCGTCGGCGCCGACCACGGTCAGCTGATCCGCGACGGAAGCGGCGCGTTCGGCGGCCGTGCGCGGAAGCCGCGCCGCCAGCTTCGGATCGATCTCGACGGCCACCACGCGGGCACCGGCGTCGAGCAGGCCCAGCGTCAGCGACCCCAGCCCGGGGCCGACCTCGAGAACGACATCGCCCGGCCGAACTCCGGCCAGCTCGACGATGCGGCGAACCGTGTTGGGGTCGTGCACGAAGTTCTGGCCGAGCTTCTTCGTCGGCCGGACGTCGAGCTCGTCCGCCAGCCCGCGGATCTCGGCAGGCCCCAGCAGTTCAACCACCGGGGAAGCCTACCGAGCCTCGGGAACTGCGGAACTCAGGCCCGCTTGCCGCAGACCGGCCAGGCGCTGTAGCCACCGCGAGCGTCGCGGACCTTCTCGGCAATCGAGATCTGCTGCGCGCGCGAAGCCTGGTTCGGGTACGCCGCGTACTGGTCGCCGCCGTAGGCATCCCAGGTGCGCTTGTCGAACTGGAGGCCGCCGTAGTAGCCGTTGCCGGTGTTGATCGCCCAGTTGCCGCCGGCCTCGCACGCTGCGATCCGGTCCCACGCGGAACCGTCGCCGATCGCCGGGTCGGCGGGCTTCTTCGTGCCCACCTTGAGGATCTTCGGCTTGGCCTCGAGGAGGACCTTCACCGAGACCTGCTCGCGGGAGACCTCTTCGCCGTTCTTCTTGGTGACCTTGTAGGTCACCATCTTCTGGCCCGGGGTGCCCGGGTCCTGAACGGTGGTCTTGCCCTGCTCGAGCGTCGGGTCGTCGACCTTCTGCACGTCGGGGTCGATGGTCTCCTGCTGGTTGACCATCGAGATGCCCATGCGGCTGACGTGGACTTCGGCGCCGTCCTTGAGGGAGACGTTCAGACCACCCTCGACCGCGTCGTCCGGGCCGAGGTTCATCTTGAAGTCGGAGAGGAACTCCTTGGTGGTCACCGCGTTCGTGGTGACCTGGCGCGGCGCGTTGGTGCCGTCGAAAAGCGTGATGTGCTTGAGGGTCTTGACCTGCACGGTCGAGCCCTCGAGCGGCAGCTCGCCGGTGCCGGGCATCGACGTCCAGGCGCCCTTGCCCATCATGTCGGCCATGCCGAGCTGGGTCATGGCCTCGCCGAGCGTGGTCGCGCGCACCCAGGACGGGCGGGACACACCGTCGACCACGAGGTTCAGCTGGCGACCGCGCTCGAGCTTGATGACGCCGCCGTCGCCGACCTCGGCCTGCGGCGAGGGCGAGAGCGAGTCGTGGGCGCCGACGGAGAGGCCGGCGTCTTCCAGGACCTCGCCGACGGTGTCGCCGTAGCTGTGGACGGTGACCTCGTGGCCGTCGACGTCGACGGTCACGCTCTTGTTCATCGCCAGCGCCGCGGCACCGCCGCCGCCGACGGCGATCAGGACGGAGAGCACAGCACCCTTGAGGAAGCGGCGCTTCCAGGTGCGGGTCGCCTCGCGCAGGCCTTCCTCGACGGCGACCTTCTTGGCCTCCGGAGTGGCGGTGCGGTCCTCGGCGAGCTCGTCCGGGATGGCGAGCGGCGGGAGCATGGTGGTCTCGGCGTTGATCAGCCGGATCAGCTCGTCGACGTCGACGTCGATCTCGGCCATCATCGCGTCGGCGTCAGGGCCGAGAGCGGCCAGCACGTCCTGCTCGGTCACGTACAGCTCGTCGGAGAACCCGAGGTCCCCGTATGCGGTGTCTTCGAGCTCGCGGTCGAGCACGGCCACCGAACCAGCGGAAGTGAAAAGGGTCTGCGCAGCACCACGATTCTCGGTGCTATGGCGCGAGCCACCCTGCCTACTACCAGTCACTGGGTCGTTCCCTTTCCCAGGACAGGACGTGTCACCACGACCTGTTCCTTCGTCGCGACGCACCATTCGGCGCGCCTCTCAAGTCCGACACCCCCAGCCAGCGCCATCGTCACGGTCCCGAGTCGTACCAACCTCGGTGCCGCTTCCCCGACGTGCACTGACGTGACTGTGGGCGTATCAGCCGGATCCGCGTCCACGGTTCCGACCGGCACGATCACGGGACAGTAACGGAGGTCGCCGGGTTGCGCAAACACCCCTCGGAGTGTCGTGACCTGTGTCACTCGTCAGTGTGGGCTACTGCGCTCCCCGAACGTCGCAATCCGTTCAACCCGTTGTGACACTGGGCAATTGGTAGACGCGTTCGGCGGTGGTCCGGACCGCCTGGGCCACCTCGTGAACCGCTTCGCCCCTCAGCGCCGCGAGGTGCCGGACGGTGTAGGCGGTGCAGTAGGGCTCGTTCGGACGCCCACGGAACGGGTGGGGGGTCAGGAACGGCGCGTCGGTCTCGGCGAGGTACTGCCCCGCCGGCGCGAGCCGCGCGGCCTCGTGGAGCCCGCGGGCGTTCTTGAAGGTGACGGTGCCGGCGAACGAGAGCACGTAGCCCTTGTCGAGGCAGCGGCGCGCGATGTGCTCGTCGCCGGAGAAGCAGTGGAAGACGACGGTGTCCGGTGCGCCCTCTTCGTCCAGGATGCGCAGCACGTCCTCGTGCGCCTCGCGGTCGTGGATCATCAGCGTCTTGCCGAGGCGCTTGGCGAGGTCGATGTGCCAGCGGAACGCGTCCTGCTGGGCGTCGTGCGGCGAGTAGTCCCAGTAGTAGTCGAGGCCGGTCTCGCCGACGGCGACCACGCGCTCGGCCGACGCCAGACGCTCCACTTCGGACTTGTCGGCGTCGCCGAAGTCCTTGGTGCGCGTGGGATGCACGGCGACGGCGGCGAACACGCGCTCGTCCCACGTGGACGCGTCGACGGCCCAGCGCGCCGAGGCGAGGTCGTCGGCGACCGTGACGACGCGGGCCACCCCGGCGCGTTCGGCGCGGTCGACCATGGCCGTCACGTCGGCGGCGGTCTTGGCGCCACACGCGTCGAGGTGGGTGTGGGCGTCCACGACCGCGGTGGGCAGGCGGTCGGGAATCGGCGGCAGTTCGCGCTTGTCTTCACCCATGCCCAAGACGCTACTGCGCGGGCTCACCGCCGCTTCGAGGGTGGTGGCGCGCGAAGCACCTCATTGAGGTTTTCTCAGTAGCGGCCGTGGTGTTCGTGGTGGGTGAGGACGAGTGCTGCTTGGACGATGGTGCCGATGCGTTTGGGGCAGAGGGTGATC
>NZ_JBEYSJ010000029.1:0-109264 GCF_040704195.1 Amycolatopsis sp. NPDC047767 | reverse complement strand
GGTCGAGCTGCCGGGCGGCGTGCGGGCGTGGGCGGTCACGAGCCCCGCGGTGTTGAAACAGCTGCTCACCGACCCGCGCGTGTCCAAGGACCCGCGGCGGCACTGGCCCGCCTACCGCGCCGGCGAGATCCCCGAAGACTGGCCGCTGCACATCTGGGTGTCCGTGCAGAACATGTTCACCGCGTACGGCAGCGAGCACTGCCGGCTGCGTTCGCTGGTGTCGCAGGCCTTCACGCCGCGGCGCATCGAGAGCATGCGCCCACGGATCGAAGAGCTCACCGAGGCCCTGCTCGACGACCTCGCCGCCGGGCCCGCGCACACGGACCTGCGCGAGAACTACTGCTACTCGCTGCCGATCGAGGTGATCTGCCGGCTCGTGGGCGTGCCGGAGGAGTCACGGCCGGGGTTGCGCGAGGGCGTGGCGGGACTGTTCGCGACGTCGGCCACGGCGGAGGAGGCGACTGCCAACGTCACGCGGCTGTACGAGCTGCTGGGCGACCTCGTCGAGGCGCGCCGCACCGAACCCGGCGACGACCTGGCCACCGTCCTCATCTCCGCCCGCGACGACGACGGCTCCGCCCTGACGGACGCGGAACTGCTCGACTCGCTGATGCTCGTGATCACGGCCGGGCACGAGACCACGGTCAACCTCCTCGACCAGTCCGTGACCGCGCTGCTCACCCACCCCGCGCAGCTGCGCCTCGTGCTCGACGGCGACCGCGGCTGGCCCGACGTGATCGACGAAACCCTGCGCTGGCAGTCGCCCGTCTCCCACCTGCCGCTGCGCTACGCCCTGGCCGAGCTCGACGTCGCCGGCACCACCATCCACGCCGGCGACCCGATCCTGGCGTCGTTCGGCCCATCCGGCCGCGACGAGGCGTGCCATGGCCCCGATGCCGCGATTTTCGACGTGACGCGGGAAAACAAGTCGTCACTGGCGTTCGGCCACGGCGTGCACTACTGCCTGGGCGCCCCGCTGGCCCGGATGGAGGCCGAGACCGCGCTGCCCGCGCTGTTCGCCCGGTTCCCGGAGCTGGCGCTGGCCGTGCCCGCCGAAGACCTGCGCCCGGTGGCGTCGTTCATCACCAACGGGCACGAGTCGTTGCCGGTGCGGCTGTTCTAGTCCGCGTCTTCGAGAGTGGTGATGACCGGCGAGAGGAGAGGCTCGCGGTGTTCGGTGAGGACCCCGCGAGCCAGCCGGTAAACGCGGAACTCGTCGGCGTGGAGGGGATCCTCGTCGTCGTGGACGTGGAGGAGCCCGTACGAACCGGGGGCGAGCCGGCCAACCTTCCTGAACAGGTCGAGGATTGCCGGGCCGTGCGTACCTCGATGGTTCGGTTTGCCCCCGAGGTGGATGGAGTACTGCCCGTTGAGCGGCTGGAGATCGAGCAGCGCGTAGCCGGCGAGCTCGTCGGTCGCAGCCCGGATCTCGGGCAAGCGCAGGGGCGGTTCGTCGTCGACCGCTTCGGCGGTGGAGCGCAGCGAGATCCAGCCGTGGTACTCGAACATGCCCGGGAGGCTAGGTCAGGCCGCCGGGCCGTGCAGCCGAGTTTCTCGCCGACGGCTCACCGGGCGGCTGCGTCAGCCCATCGAGCTGATGTGCTCCGCCTCGATGCGCAGGATCAGCCGCACCTGGTCGCGGCCGCCGTACCAGGGGTAGGGGCGGCCGGTGTAGCGGTGGGCGAGCTTGTCGATGTGCTCGGCCGCGCCTTCGGTGGTCGTGTCGAGCACGCGGCCGCGGACGGTGAAGTAGCGGAACGGGTGCGTCGCGTCGGCGATGTTCAGCGCCACGCGGGGGTCGCGCGCGATGTTGCGCACCTTGCGGAAACCCTCGACCGTGTTGACGAGGATGTGCTTGCCGTCGGTGTCCACCCACGTCTGCGTCAGCTGCGGCGAGCCGTCGGGCATGGTCGTGGCGATGAAGCAGAGGCTCGGCTGTTCGAGCAGAGCACGCAGGTCGTCGGGGAGATCCATGGGTCTCACGCTAGCCGCCGGTGGCAGGGGTGACCGAATCAGGTTCGGCGCTGGTTTCCCGGGTTCCGGGGACCAGGAGCAACGGGACGCTGAGAACACAAAGGACACCCGCGGCGGCGATCGCGACGCGGACGTCAGTGACGCTCGCGAGGATGCCCGCGGCCACGATGAACAACGGCCGGACCAGGCGGCCGCCGGCGGACCAGCCGGCGAGGACGCGCGCCGTCATGTCCTCGCGCGTCAACGTCATGCGGTGGGCGCTGAACAGCGGGTTGAACACCCCGGCGGCGAGCAGCAGCAGGGTGTCGATCACGAGGAACGCGAGCACGCCCCCGGGGCCACGCGGCACGAACGGGATGGCCAGCACCCATGGCGTCCGGGCGATCCCGGCGCAGATCAGCACCCGGCGCGTGCCGAAGCGGGCCGCCAGGCGGGGTGCGAAGGCGGCGCCCAGGACGCCGCCGAGGCAGGGCAGGCCGATGACGAGTCCGTACCGCCACGGGGCGAAACCCAGGTCGTCGAGCATGAACACGGTTTCGAGCGGCGAGATGGCCAGTACGGCGGAGCCGAAGAGCAGCGCGTTGGCGAACAGCAGCGCGAGTTCGCGGCTGTGCAGCACGTAGCGCCAGCCGTCGAGCAGGTCGCGGCCGGCGTGCGCCGGGGTGGTGCGCGCGGGTGGCGGAGGCTCCGGGGCACGGAGTGAGCGCACGCCGAGCGCGGAGGCGAGGTACGAGATGGCGTCGATCAGCATCGTGACGGCCGGGCCGGTCAGCGAGACCAGCACACCGCCGACGGGTGGGCCGGCGGAGTTCACCGTCCAGCTGGCGGCCTCGAACCGGCTGGCCGCTTCGGCGCGTTGGCGGACGGTGACCAGTGCGCGCAGGTGCGCTCCGCTGGCGGCGGTGAAGGCGACGAGCGCGACCGTCTGCACGACCCCGACCACGTACAGCTGGGCCAGCGACACCACGCCGAACCCGATGGCCGCCGGCACGCTCGCGAGAGCGGCGAACCGCACGACGTCGGCGGTGATCATGACCGGCCGCTTGCGCCGGAACTCCACGAACCCGCCGATCGGCAGCGAGATCAGCGCGCCGGCGAGGCCGGGGATCGCGGCGAGCAGCGACACCTCGGCGGCGGACGCGTGCAGGATCAGCACCGCCACGAGGGGCATCGCGCCGTAGCCGATCGCCGAGCCCGTCTCGCTCGCGGTGAACGCCCACCACAACCGTCGGAAATCCGCCCCCAGCCCCCGCATCCGGTTGACGATAACGGGATCGGGCCGCCGAAATGACCATCGGGGCAGCGGCACCGGTACTTTCGGACCCGTCTCCCACATCGCCCGGCACTTCCATCGCCACTGGTGGAACGACATCCCGCACGACCAGGCCGAAAACGTGACATTCGCAGCGACATCCGTCACCTCGGCCCTCGGCGGATAATCGGACGGGTGGACGACGGACGCGCCGGCAAGGTCACTTTCGCGGACCTGGAGCTGCTGCTGAGTTTCGCCGACACCGAGCACTTCGGGCAGACCGCCGCGGAGCTCGGCGTGAGCGTGGCGACGGTCCAGCGCGGGATCCGCGCGCTGGAGCGGAAGCTGGAGATCCGGCTGGTGGAGCAGGACGGCCGCCGCGTGCGGATGCTGCCGGCGGGACACGTGCTGGTGCGCGAGGCCCACGCCGTGCTGCGCGCGCGGTCCGACGCCGTCGGCGCGGCGCTCGCGGACGCCGGCGAGCCGCACCGGCTCCTGCGGATCGCGCACACGTACTCGCTCGGACTGGGGTTCGTGCCGTGCGTGCTGGCCGATCTGCTCGCCGAACGCCCCGAGCTGCGCCTGCGCTGCACGCAGAGCCCGGCCACGGGTGTCGTCGAGATGCTGCTGCGCGGAGACGCCGACGCCGGCTTCTCGTCGGTGGCACCGACCGAGACGGACCTCGTGGTGGAGCCGCTGTTCACCGAGTCGCTGCTGCTGGCCGTCCCGGTCGGCGACGCCCTCGCCGGGCGCGAGCGTGTGTCGCTGCGGGAGGTGAGCGAGCGGCCGTTCGTCGCGATGGAACCGGGGTCCAGCAGCCGCACGCACATGGTGAACGCGTGCGCGCGGGCCGGCTTCGTCCCGCGGATCACGGTGGAGGGCAACGACCTGTTCGTCGTCGAATCCATGGTCGGCGCGGGGATCGGCGTGTCGGTGGTGCCCGAGGGCATGAACGACCACCAGCACCCCCGCATCACCCGCATCCCCATCGACGACCCGTCGTTCTCCGGCCGCACGATCTTCCTGGCGCGCCACCGCAGCTCCACCGTCGCCGACAGCGTGCAGACCCTCGCGCGCCTCGCCCGCGCCCACGGCCAACGCATGTCCCGACCGTTGCGTCGCGCGCAATGATCCCGCCGCGCGATGGCGTTGTTCGCCGCCAGACGTCTCCCTACGCTTCGTGATCATGGTCGCCGGTTTCGTTCACCCGAGGGCTCCCGAGTCCTCCGCACGGGTGCGCGTGACCCCTTCCGAGGCAACCCTGCGCAGCCTGCGGTCCGCCGACGGACTCCTCGCGGGAGTGCCCGACGTTCTCGGCCCCGGGGCGACACGGCGGTCCACCGCCGCGCGGGGCCAGGGCGCGGTACCCGATCGTGCGGTGCTGCTCGTGGCGGACCCGGCCGGCCGAGGGGGCCGACCGGTGACCGCGGGCAGGGCCGACGGGCGCGTGCCGCGGCCATGCCACCGTCTCCACCTCCCGCTCCGAGCTTCCCGATCGCGAGTTCTCCCTCGGGGAGACGCTGGTTCCGAACCCTGCGCACTGTCCCCGGGGAAACCGCTGATCCCGAGAGCACCCTTTCCGACACCTCGCTTTCGGAGACCTCAGCATCCGAGACCCGGCACCGCCCGCACCTTCCACACCGAGACTTCCCCTCTCCCCGCTCGTGCCCCATCCGCCGATCGAGCAAAGGAGCCTGTCCCGTGACGACGAACCTCATTTCCTCCGCCCGCAAGGCCGACTGGTGAACCCGCCGGCTCAACCCCGCGAGACCGCCGAGCTCGCCGCTCTCGCGTGCGCGCTCGGGGCCGAGACCACGCCGCCCGTCGAGGTGGTGTCCGGCGCCGATTGGTAACCCCACCGCGCCCGGTCAGGTGCCGCCCCGCCACCACCCTCGGCGGGGCGGTGCCGCGGTAACCGAAGCGGCCCCGGCACTTCCGCTTCGCACTGAGGTCCGAAAGGGACTGATGTGACGCTGCCCGCCCGGCTCGGCCACCTCCCCTGGACGCGCTACCACCGGAAAGTGGCCGGCACCCTCGCGCTGTGCTTCGCGTTCGAGCTGGCCGACATCAACTCCTTCGCCTACGTCGCCCCGGCCGTCCACCACGCGCTGAACCTCGGCCTGCGCGGGATCTCCGTCGTGACGGCGGCGGGGTTCCTCGGCATGTTCGCCGGCGCCACGGCCGGCGGCCGGGTGGCCGAGCGAGCCGGACGCAAGCGCGCGCTGCGCGGCTCCGTGCTGTGGTTCTCCGTCTGTTCCCTGGCCACCGCGGGCGCCTTCGACACGGTCAGCCTGCTGGCCACCCGTTTCCTCACCGGCTGCGGGCTCGGCGCGATGACCGTCGTCGCGGTCACCTACCTGACGGAGCTCATCCCCGAGCACCAGCGCGGCCGGGTCCAGGCCGGCACGCTCGCCGTGGGGCTGCTCGGCATCCCGGCCATGGCGTTCTTCGCGAGAGCCGTGGTCGGGCTGGGCCCGCAGAGCTGGCGGCTGGTGTTCGTCTTCGGCGCGCTCGGTGTCGTCCCGCTGGTGATCACCCGGTGGCTGCCGGAATCACCGGCGCCGCGGCGCGTCCCCGGCACACCGCTGCGGCTGTTGCGCGGCAGCTTCGCCCGCCGCACGATCATGCTCGCGAGCGTCTGGATCTTCCTCACCCTCAGCTACTACGGGTTCGCCTCGTTCGCGCCGGCCCTGTTGCACGAACACGGTTTCACCGTCACCCACAGCGTCGGCTACACCGCGCTGACCACCCTCGGCGCGGTCCCCGGCGCGCTCCTCGCCTGGCCCGTCGCCGACCGCTTCGCGCTGCGCGGCCCCGTCACGGTGTTCAGCCTGCTGTTCGCCGGCGCGGGTGTCGCGTATGGACTGACGTTCGCCCCCGCCGCCATCGTGGTCTTCGGCTTCCTCGTGGCCGCGCTGAACCAGACGCTCGTCGCGCTCCTGTACTCCCACACGCCGCGCCTGTTCCCCGCGGAGATCCGCGCGCGGGCCACCGGCCTCTGCTACGGGGCCGGCCGCCTGGCCAATGCGTTCGGCCCGCTGCTGGTCGGCCAGATCTCCCTGTCGCTGGGCTACACCGCGGTGTTCGTCTTCGTCGGCGCGTGCGGCGCCGCGATCGCGGTGGCCGTGCTGACGCTGGCCCCGCGACGCAGCGAGGAACCGGTCACACTCCCCAGTCGGCGATGACCGCTTCCGTGTCGGCGCCCGGCTTCGGCGGCGAGGACGGCAGATCCGGTGCCGTCCGCGAAAACCGCGGCGCCGGAGCCGGCTGCAGGATCCCGTCCAGCTCGACCAGGCCGGCGCGCGCCGCGATGTGCGGATGCGCGGCGACCTCGTCCGGCTCCAGCACCGGGGTGACACACGCGTCGACACCGCCGAACACCTCGGCCCACTCGTCGCGGGTGCGCGAGAGGAACGCCTTGGTGAACTCGGCCCGCAGCGTCGGCCAGCTCGTTTTCTCCAGCTGCGGCGGGAGATCCGCGGCCTCCAGGCCGAGCCCGGCAAGCAGCGCCGCGTAGAACTGCGGCTCCAGCGCGCCGACGGCGACGTAGCGGCCGTCCGCGCACACGTAGGTGTCGTAGAACGGCGCGCCGCCGTCGAGCAGGTTCACGCCGCGCTCGTCCGACCACACGCCCAAGCCGCGCAAGGACCACACCATGAGCGCGAGCACGCTCGTGCCGTCGACCATCGCCGCGTCCACGACCTGGCCCAGGCCCGTGCGTTCGCGCTCCCATAGCGCGGAAAGCACGCCGACGAGCAGGAACATCGACCCGCCGCCGAAGTCGCCCACGAGGTTGAGCGGCGGCACCGGCCGCTCGCCCGCGCGGCCGATCGCGTTGAGCACGCCGACGAGCCCGATGTAGTTGATGTCGTGCCCGGCGCGCTGCGCGAGCGGGCCGTCCTGGCCCCAGCCGGTCATGCGGCCGTAGACCAGCCGCGGGTTGAGCGCGTGGCAGTCGGCCGGGCCGACGCCGAGCCGCTCCGTGACGCCCGGACGCAGGCCTTCCACGAGCACGTCGGCCTTCGCCGCGAGCCGCAGCACGAGGTCGCGGCCCTCGGGCGTCTTCAGGTCGGCCGCGACGGAACGCCGGCCGCGCAGCAGCGGGTCCGCCTTGCCGCCGGTGAGGTCGAGCGAGCCCGACGGGCGCTCCACGCGCACGACGTCGGCACCCAGGTCGGCGAGCACCATGCACGCGTGCGGACCCGGGCCGATCCCGGCCAGCTCCACGACCTTCAGTCCGCTCAGCGGTCCCGCCACGTGCCCTCCTCAGCTCCGGTGCCGATCGCCCGACCCTACCGGGCCTCAGATCGCCAATTTGGTGAGCAGCGCCACCAGCTGACGGCGTTCGTCGTCGTCCAGCGGGGCGAGCATCGACTCGTTCACCCGATCGACGACGGGCATCGCCGCGGCGAGCAGTTCCTCCCCCGCCGGCGTGAGCCGCAGCTCGCGGCGGCGCCGGTCGGTGCCCACCGTACGGGTGATCAACCCGCGTTCTTCCAGGCGCAGCAGCAGGTTCGCGAGCGTCGCCTTGTCCGTCGCCGCCCGCTGCCCCGCCGCGCCCTGATCGAGGCCCGGCGTCTCCGAGATCGCCACCAGCACGGCGTACTGGGGCTTCGTGAGCCCCGGCAGCTTCGCCTGCCAACGGGCGCCGTGCTCCTGCATCGCGCGCCGCAGCGCGTGGAAGACCGACTCGTCCATCCGGCTCGTCATGATCGCCATGTTAGTATGAATGCGAACGGTTCGTATACGAACTTATTGAGCCGGGGAACCGGAGGAGCCGCCGCCGATGCCGGCCTTCTCCCACCACCCGCAGGAGGACCCATGCCGCACGACGACCTCAGGTCGTTCCTGACCAAGCTCGACAAGGAGGGTCAGCTGGTTCGGGTGACCGAGCCGGTCTCCCCCGAGCCGGACCTCGCCGCGGCCGCCAACGCCGCGCCGAAGCTCGGTGACGCCGCCCCCGCGTTGTACTTCGACAACCTCGAAGGCTTCACCGACGCCCGCGTCGCCCTCAACGTCCACGGCTCCTGGGCCAACCACGCGCTCGCGCTCGGGCTGCCCGCCGGCACGGGCGTGAAGGACCAGGTCGCGGAGTTCATCCGCCGCTGGGAGA
Organism: Amycolatopsis sp. NPDC047767; assembly: GCF_040704195.1. Classification (NCBI taxonomy): domain Bacteria; kingdom Bacillati; phylum Actinomycetota; class Actinomycetes; order Pseudonocardiales; family Pseudonocardiaceae; genus Amycolatopsis; species Amycolatopsis sp. NPDC047767. The sequence goes on along the minus strand of NZ_JBEYSJ010000029.1, from coordinate 100,925 downwards.
CGTTCCCGGTGCCCGTGGAGCGCCGCGAAAACCCGCCGTGGGCGGAAAACGTGCTCGAAGGCGACGACGTCGACCTGTTCTCCGTGCTGCCCTTGTTCCGCCTCAACGACGGCGACGGCGGCTTCTACCTCGACAAGGCCGCCGTCGTCTCGCGCGACCCCGAGGACCCCGGCAACGACGGCAAGCAGAACGTCGGCATCTACCGCCTGCAGGTGAAAGGCCGCGCCGAGCTGGGCATCCAGCCGGTGCCGATGCACGACATCGCGCTGCAGCTGGCCAAGGCCGAGCGCGCGGGCGAGGACCTGCCGGTGGCGATCGCGCTGGGCAACGACCCGGTGATCCCCATCGTCGCCGCCACGCCCCTGGCCTACGACCAGAACGAGTACGAGCTGGCCGGCGCCCTGCGCGGCGCGCCCGCCCCGGTCACGGCCGCGCCGCTGACCGGCCTCGACGTGCCGTGGGGCGCGGAAGTGGTGGCCGAAGGCGTGATCGTCGGCCGCCGACGTGAGCTGGAAGGCCCGTTCGGCGAGTTCACCGGCCACTACTCGGGCGGACGCAGCATGCCCGTGATCCGCATCGACCGGATCTCGTACCGCACGAACCCGGTGTTCGAGTCGCTCTACCTCGGCATGCCGTGGACCGAGATCGACTTCCTCATGGCCGCCAACACCTGCGTGCCGGTCCACCAGCAGCTCACGGCGGAGTTCCCCGAGGTGCAAGCCGTCAACGCGATGTACACCCACGGCCTGCTCGCGATCATCTCCACGAAGTCGCGCTACGGCGGTTTCGCGAAAAGCGTCGCCATGCGCGCCATGACCACGCCGCACGGCCTCGGATACCTCAAGACGGTGATCGTGGTCGACGAGGACGTGGACCCGTTCGACCTGCCCCGCGTGATGTGGGCGGTCTCCACGAAGGTCAACCCGGCCGGCGACGTGATGGTGCTGCCGAACCTGCCCGTGGTCGCCCTGGATCCGGCGGCCGACCCCGCGGGCATCACCCACAAGATGATCATCGACGCGACCACCCCCGTCGCGCCGGACGCGCGCGGCCACTTCAGCCAGCCGGTGAAGGACCTGCCGGAAACCGCCGCGTGGGTGGACAAACTGCGCAGGCTGGCCGCCCGATGACCGCCCCGGAAGGAGCCCCGCCCGTGACCTGCCCCCGGTGTGACCACCCCGACATCACGAAGCTCGCCGACTCCCCCGTGGCCGGCGTGTGGACCGTGCACCAGTGCGCGCGCTGCCGCTACGCCTGGCGCAGCACGGAACCGGCCCGCCGCACCGAGCGTGAGCACTACCCCGAAGCGTTCCGCCTGACCGCCGAGGACATCGCGTCGGCCACTGCCGTGCCCACGGTGCCGCCGTTGCTGATCCGGCCGGAAGCAAGCCGGTCCCCGCGCGGCACGTAACCGTTGCTGCGAAGCCATTCGGCCGTGACTGCGGTCGGATCGGCGACGATCGGCGCAGTAGAGTCGCGGCCATGAGCGACACACTGATGTGGGAAGTCCGCGCCGCGCCGGGCCGCCAGCAGGACCTGCTGGCGTGGGTCGAGGCCACCGCCGTGCCGGAACTCACCGCCACGGAGCACTTCGCCGGCGCCGACGTCTACCTGGGCGGCCAGGACCGCGTCGTGGTCATCGCGCGCTGGAACGCCACTCCCCCGCGGCTGCCCGACCCGCCCGAGGAGCTGCTGGCGCGTCCGGTGGCGCAATGGCCCTTCCAACACCACAGCACCGTGAAGCCCTGAACCCAGTAGGTTTGACGAGCCGGGAACACCCTCGTCTTGGAGGTCAGGAATGACAGTCGCGCAGATCGCCTACATCCGTCCCAAAGCGGGCAAAGAGGCGGAGGTGGAACAGCTGCTGCGCGGGCTCGTCGACGCGGCTCGGCAGGAAGAGGGCACGCTGCTCTACCTGCTGAACAAGCGTGAGGACGAGTTCGTCTTCTACGAGATGTTCGCCGACCTCGGCGCATTGAAGGTCCACAGTGGCAACGACGCGCTGCGTGGCCTGGTCGCGCGGGCCGACGAGCTGCTCGAAGGCGGGATCACCGTCGAAAAGGTGTCCTACCTCGACGGAGCCGGTCGCTTCAACTGAAAAACCTTCCGCTCCCATCTCACCCGATGAGGGGACAATGGGGCTGACCCGGTGAACTGCTGGGTACTCCTCGGAACGTCCACCCGAATTCGGCACGACGGAAGGGAGCGCGAGATGGACGGCATGTTCGACAAGGCCAAGGAGAAGCTGCAGGAGTTCGCGGGCCAGCACCCGGACAAGGTCGGCCAGGGCGTCGACAAGGCCGCCGACTTCGCCGACGAAAAGACCGGCGGCAAGCACGGCGACCAGATCCACCAGGGTGCCGACAAGCTGAAGGAACGCTTCGGCGGCGACGACCAGCAGCAACAGTAGTCGCGGCCGCACCACAGAGGGGCCTCCCCGCCGGTATCCCGAGCCGGCCTGGGGAGGCCCCTCGTGGTCATTTCCCGAGGTTTTTCAACGCCTCTTCGACATTCACGACGTCGGCGTACTTCGCGTCGAGATCCACCAGATTGTTGTCGTGCACGGCTTCCGTGCGGTCCGCACACGCCTGGCGCACCACCTTGGGCCGGAACCCGTGGTTGAGTGCGTCCATTGCGGACGCTCGCACGCAGCCGGAGGTGGAAACCCCGGTGACGACGAGAGTGTCCACACCGGACGCGTGCAAAGTGGACGCAAGCGAGGTGCCGAAGAACGCCGACGCGTACTGCTTGGTCACCACGGCTTCCCCCGGTTCGGGTTTCAGCGGGCCTATCTCGCCCCACCCGCCCTCGGCGCCTTCCTCGAACGCTTTGAGCGCCGGGACTTTCTCCACGAACAGCCCACCGTCGGCGAGGCCGCGCGTGTAGACCACCGATGTCCACACCACCGGGTGCCCGGCCGCGCGCGCGGCTTCGAGCAACGCGCGGGTCGCCTCGATCGCGGGCCCCGGGCCGGGGAGTTCGAAGGGACCGCCGGCTTCGGTGTACGCACGCACGAGGTCGATCACGAGCAGCGCGGGCCGCGCTCCCCAACCGAGCCGGCCGGAGAACGCGGACCCGTGCGGCCCGCTCACGACGCCGACCAGACCGGGCGCTGCGGCGCCGGCAGGCCGGTCTCCGCCTCGCAGTTGGCCAGCAGCTCCTCGATCGGCGGGCCCATGTCGAACACCGGCAGCTCCGCCGGCCGCGAGGCACGCAGCTGATCGCGAAACGTCTTTGTCGCGTCGGCGTCCACCGTGCCGTCCGCCGCGACGACCACGCCGTAGGCGCGGGCACCGTCGGACGTCACGAGGCCGCGTTCGACCTCCAGGCCCACCAGCGCGGGGTCGCGCTCCAGCGGGTCGCCCCAGCCGCCGCCACCCCAGGTGACGAAGTGCAGCACGTCGCCGGTGTGCACCGGGACGTCGTGGCACTTGCTGGGCAGGACTTCCCTGGTGCCGTCGGCGCGGTCGATCCACTTCGTCCCGCGCGCGCCGGGTGCGCCGCCGTTGACGCCCCACGGGTAGGTGAGCCAGCGGTCGTCGTGGATGGCGATGGTGCCGGGTTCTTCGAAGACGTAGGTCACGTCGACACCGTTGCCGCCGCGGTGCAGCCCCGCGCCACCGGTGTCGGCGACGGTCTCCCAGCGTTCGATGCGCAGCGGGTAGTATGACTCCAGGTACTCGCACGGGATGTTCACGAAGCTCGGCCACAGCGAGTGCCCGTCGGGCCCGTCGCCCAGCGGCCGGCCGGGGATGCCGCCGAAGCCGATCGAGTACAGCTGGAACCACTCGCCCTTGCGCTCGCCGCTCGAGTAGTTGCCGGAGTACATGAAGTGCGGGCTGGACGAGAAGCCGGCCGCGTTGAGCAGAGCCGGGTTCGTCTGGCCGAGCAGGCCGCCGAACAGGTCGAACACGCGGCCGATGCCGTGGTTGCGGCCGTTGAGCGACGCCGGGTGCTTCGGCTTCCAGTAGGAACCGTCCGGAATGGTCACGTCGACCAGCGGGTAGAACCCGTCGTTCCACAGGATCTGGGGGTCGGCCACGGTGATCATGTAGATCCCGAAGAACATCCGGGTGAGGTTCTCGTTGATGTAGTAGTTGATCGGCCCCGCGGCCTGCGGCGAGCTGCCCGTGAAATCCAGGTGCACCTTCTCGCCGGTGCGGGTGAGCGAGAGTTTCAGCTCGTACGGGCCGAAACCCACGCCGTCGTCGCAGATGTAGTCGGTGAAGCTGATCGTCTTGCCGTCTTCGAACACCGTCTGCAGCAGGATCTTCATGGCGTCGTAGTTGCGCTGCAGCAAAGCGTCCAAAGCGGACAGGTAGGTCGCCGTGCCGAACCGGTCGCACATCTCCACCACGCGGCGCGACGCCGTGCGGCAGGCGGCGACGAGCCCGTTGAGGTCGGCGCGGTTCCAGTCGGGCATGCGGACCTGGTTGAGGATGATCCGCAGGGCGTCCTCGTTGAGCTTTCCCTTGCGGTACAGCTTGAACGGCGGGACGACCACACCTTCCTCGTAGATCGTGCGTGCGTCGGTGGGCATCGACGACGGGGTCTTGCCGCCGACGTCGGACATGTGCCCGAACATCGAGGCCCAGCCGACGAGCCGGCCCTCGTGGTAGATCGGCATCACGATCAGCCAGTCGTTGGCGTGGCTGATCGCCGCGCCGCAGGCGTACGGGTCCGACGTCATCAGCACGTCGCCCTCTTCGATGGTGTCGTCGAAGCCCTCGAGGAAGTCCGGGATGGACAGTCCGAACTGGCCGACCACCATCTTGCCGCTCGGGTCGCCGATGAGCGGGAACTCGTCGTGCTGCTCGCGGATGCCGGGCGAGAGCGCGGTGCGGAAGAGCACCTCGTCCATCTCATAGCGGGCGTTGCGCAGCCCGTTCTCGATGAGGTCGAGGGTGACGGGGTCCACTTCGGACTTGGTGATCGCGCCGGTGGCGGTCTCGATGATCTCAGCCAAGGTTCAGCCCTCCAGCGGGGTGATCAGCAGGCTGCCGGACGCGTGCACGGTGGCGGCGTGCTCGGGCAGCACGAGGGTCGTGGAGTCCATTTCGGTCACGATGGCGGGCCCGGCGACGACGTCACCGGCGAGAAGCTTCGCGCGGTCGTAGACCTTCGCGTCGAGCTGTTTGCCCGACACGTGGATCGGGTGCGTGTCCACCAGCGCGGCCGCCGGGTCGCCGGTGCCCTCGGCCAGCGTCACGGCCGCCACCGACGGGCGCGGGCCGGTGACGGTGGCGCGCGCGTTGACCAGCTCGTGGTCCACGTTGAGCAGGAAGGAGAACAGCCGGTCGTGCTCGGCGTCGAAGTGCTTGGCCAGCAGGTCGAGCGCGGTGCCGGGCGCGTCCAGCGACGCCGGGTCGACCTCGACCGGGATCTCGAAGCCCTGGCCGTGGTAGCGCACGTCGACCTGGAACCCGAGGGTCTGGTCGGCGCGGTCGAGCCCCTGCTCCACGAGCCGGCCGCCGGCCTCGTCGCCGAGCTCGCGCAGGATCTGCACGAGCTCGGCGCCGGTGAGGTCGGCGAAGCGGCGCAGCACCGTGCGGGCCGACACGTCACGCAGGCTCGTGGTCGCGTCGCCCAGCGCGCACAGCACGCCCGGCGACGGCGGCACGATCACGGGCCACGCGCCGGTGAGCTTGCCGAGGGCGTTGGCGTGCAGGGGACCCGCGCCGCCGAACGTGACGAGCGCGAAGTCGCGCGGGTCGAAGCCCTGCTGCACCGAGACCAGGCGCAGGCCGCCGAGCATGTTCTCGTTGACGATGTCGATGATCCCGGCCGCCGCGGCTTCGACACTGGGCAGGCCCATCGCGTCGGCCACCTTGGCGACCGCCGTACGAGCGGCCTCGACGTCGAGCGTGATCTCGCCGCCCGCCAGCTGCGCGGGCAGGTAGCCGAGGACCACGTTGGCGTCGGTCACCGTCGGCTCGGTGCCGCCCTTGCCGTAGGCGGCCGGGCCGGGGTCGGCGCCGGCGGACTGCGGGCCGACGCGCAGCGCCTTCGTCAGTTCCGGTACGTGGGCGATCGATCCGCCGCCGGCGCCCACAGTCCGAACGTCCACACTGGACGCTCGCACGGTGAGGTCACCGACCTGCGTCTCCCGGCCGACGCGCGGGTTGAGGTCCTGCACGAGCGCGACGTCGGTGGACGTGCCGCCCATGTCGAACGTGATGAGGTCGCGGTGGCCGCACTGCTCGGCCACCCACACCGCGCCGGTCACGCCGCCGGCTGGACCGGACAGCAGCATCGTCACGGGGGCGGCGACGGCGGCGTCGGCGGCCGAGAGGCCTCCGTCGCTGCGGAGGATGGCCAGCTCACCGGCCACGCCGCTGGCGGCGAGCTCACTGGCCAGGGTCTCGACGTACTTTTTCACCTGCGGCTGCACGTAACCGTTGGCGACGGTGGTGACCGTGCGCTCGTACTCACGCAGCTCGGGCAGCACGTCCGACGACAGCGACACCGGGACACCGGGCAGCACCTCGGCGGCTATCTCGCCCACACGGCGTTCGTGCGCGGAGTCGGCGAAGGAGTTGATCAGCGACACGGCGAGCGCCTGGATGTCACGGCCTCGCAGCTTCTCCAGCTGGGCCCGTACGTCGGCCTCGTCGAGCTCGCGGATCACCGCGCCGTCGCTGGCGATGCGCTCGTCGACCTCGACGGTGTTCTCCAGCGCCGCCAAGGGTTCCGGCTTCGGCCAGATGATCCAGCCGGCCAGCCCGCCCGGGACGTAGGAGCGCGCGATCTGCAGCACCTGGCGGAACCCGCGCGTGGTCACGAGCCCCACGCGGGCGCCCTTGCCTTCGAGGATGGCGTTGGTGGCCACGGTCGTGCCGTGCAGCACCTGCGCGACCTCGCTCAGCGCGATGCCCGCGTCGGCGCACACCTTCGCGATGCCGTTGCGGACGCCGACCGACTGGTCGGCGGGGGTCGACGGGGTCTTCGCCCGCCAGGTGCCGCCGGTCGTCTCCTCGACCAGCAGCACGTCGGTGAACGTGCCGCCGACGTCGACACCAAGCCGGTAATTTGGCCTCGGCTCCGCCGACGCCGGCGCGATCTCGCTCTGTGGTTGCTGTTCAGAGGACGGGCTGTCCGCCGTGGCGGTGTCGCTGGGGAGATGAGTCATGCCTTCTCCTGTGTTGTCTGGTTCGCACCGTTACGGCGCGGGCGTTACGTCCGGCTACCACAGCGCGAGATCGCGCCGGCGTTTCGACTGGACGGTGCGATCGGCCCCGGCCGATCCGACCGTTCAGTCGAGACGCCGGCTTCCCGGCGATCTCGCACGCCCCGGCGAAGCCGGGGCCAACATTGCAGCGCGGGCGTTGCGGATGTGGGCGGTCATGGTGGCCCGCGCCCAGTCGGAGTCACCGGCGCGGAGGGCGGCGACGATCTCGACGTGGTGCGCGAGGCTGCGCCGCAGGGACTGTTCGTCGTAGGTGTGGAAGTTGCGCAGCACGATCGGCGCGTGGATGGCGCTCGCGAGCGCGCCGGCCAGGGCCGGGTGGCGGGCGAGCTCCACGAGCTTGGCGTGAAAGTCGCGGTTCATCGGCACGAGCGCGTCGAGGTCCTGTCCCGGTCCGGGGCAGCCGACCTCGACCATGCGCGCGGCGAGCTCGTCGAGCGCGGCCAGGTCGGCCTCGGTCGCGTGGGGCACGGCGAGCGCCGTGAGCTGGGGTTCCAGCAGCGTGCGCAGCTCGAAGACGCCTTCCAGCTCGGCGACGGTCCACCGGCTGACCCGCGCCCCGCGATTGGGGACGATCTCCACGAGGCCCTCGGCCGCGAGGCGGGTCAGCGCCTCGCGCACCGGGGTCCGGCTCACGCCGAGCCGGACGGCCAGCTCGACCTCGCCGAGCCGGGCGCCCGCCAGGAACTCGCCCTTCAGGATCAGCTCGCGCAGTGCGTCCACCGCGCGTCCCGATGAAGTCGCCGCCTGTGTCACCCGTCACCCCTTCTCGAAGATTGTGTGCAATCTAGGCCGGAGTCTTGTCCGCCGCAAGGCGTGCGGCGTAGTTTTGCTCTGGATGTATACAAGGAGGAATTCCGTGGGAAATCTGCTCGGTACCGCCGGAACCCCGCGCAAGCGCCTGCGCGAGCTGCTGGCCGCGGGCCCGCCGCTGGTCGCGCCCGGGGCGTACGACGCGCTTTCGGCCCGGCTGGTGGAGCAGGCCGGGTTCGACGTCGTGTACATGACGGGCTTCGGCACCACCGCGTCGCTCATCGGGCGCCCGGACGTGGGCCTGCTCTCCGCCGCGGAGATGATCGACAACGCGACGCGCATCGTCTCGGCCGTCGACGTGCCGGTGATCGCCGACGCCGACACCGGCTACGGCAACGCGATCAACGTGGTGCGCACCGTGCGGGCGTACGAACAGGCCGGCGTCGCGGCGATCCACCTCGAAGACCAGGTGATGCCGAAGAAGTGCGGCCACATGTCAGGCAAGGCCGTGATCTCGCGCGAGGAGATGGTCGGCAAGATCGCCGCGGCCGCCGCCGCGCGGCGCGACCCGGACTTCGTGCTCATCGCCCGCACGGACGCCGCCGCCGTCCACGGCCTCGACGACGCGCTCGGCCGCGCCAAGGCCTACGCCGACGCGGGCGCCGACGTGCTGTTCGTGGAAGCGCCGACGAGCGAGGAGAGCATCGAACGCGTGGCCACCGAGCTGCGCGGCGTCGCGCCCCTGGTGTTCAACTGGGCCGAAGGCGGCCGGACCCCGCCGCTGCCGCTGTCGCGTATCACGGACCTGGGTTTTTCACTCGTGCTCTACCCGATCGGCACCCTGCTCGCCGCGACGGCCGGGATCCGCTCCCTGCTGGACGTCATCCGCCGCGACGGCACGCCCACGGCCGCCCTGCCGGGCGTGCCGACGTTCGACGAGTTCACGACGCTGATCGGGCTGCCCGAGGTGAACGAGCTTTCGCAGCGGTTTTCCGGGGAGTGATCAGGGTTTCCGTGCGGTGATCAGGAAGTGCTCTTCCGGCTCCGCGCCGGGCTTGCCGGGCTCGAAGACCTCCGACCGCGTCCCGGTCACCTCGAGCCCGGTGGCCCGGACCCGGCTTTCGAGATCGCCGGCCGCGAAACTGGTGAGACGCACGGCGTGGCCGAGGAACTCGAGCGGCACGTCTTCGATGTCCTTCGGCACGGTGATGAGCGAGAACCGTCCGCCCGGCTTCAGCCACCCCGCGATCTTGCCCAGCACGGACTCCGTTTCCGCGCGGGTCATCTGCAGGAACGGGAAGAACGCGCACACCGCGTCCCAGCTCTCGGGTTCAGACTCCCACTCCCGCACGTCCACGTGCCGGAACTCCGCGGCCGGCACCTGCTCCCGCGCGATCCGGACCATCTCGCCCGACACGTCAAGCCCCGTGACCCGGTGCCCGGCTTTCGCCAGGTCCTCGGCGACCGGCCGGCCGGTGCCACTGCCGACGTCGAGCACCCGCGCCCCCGGCGGCAGCACCGCGACCAGCTCCCGCACCGCCGCCTCGACCACCGGCGGCCGGCCGAAGGCCTCTTCGTACCCGGCTCCGATGGCGTCGAACAGCTCCTGCGCCGTGGCGGCTTCCTCGCCCATTCCCGGACTCCCCTCGTTCGGGAATCCACTTTCGCACAACGCCGGCGCGAATTCCGCCAGCCGGCTCGCTTCGGGACCGGCTATTGTCGGCCGCCGCAAACGACGCCAAAACCAGGCAGGGTGATGGGAAGGAGCCCAATGGAACGGTTGATTCGCCACCACCTGAGCGAGACGGATGTCCGGCCCGGCTCGACGCTCCGGCCGATCGTGCGGTTGGAGCTGGATCGGGACGGCGACATCGTGGCCGGAGTGACGCTCGGGCGGGCGGAGGTGTTCGAGCGGCAGCCGTTGGCGTACACCTTGGCCCGGTGGTCCTTCCCGGCCGGCGACACCGCCACGGGGGTCGTCGTGCTCTCCGCCGGCGCGGATCCCGCTCTGCGTTGCGCGCCGCTGTATCTCGACATCAACGACTCGGTCCACGAGGACGCCGACGACCGATGCACGATCGCACGAGACACCGGCTTCGAGCTGGCCGTCGAAAGGCATCGTCTCGCGTGGGTCGATACTGGGCAACCGTTGATCGTGTCTCACGACCTCAGGTTTCGGACTCTGGCCGAAGTCGGCCGTGAGCGGGTGGCCGAGGTGATGGCGAGCGCCGCGACAACCACTCTCGACCGCAGCGATCGCCGCGGCTTGACCCGGCAGGCCCCACGAGACTGGGCCGACAGTTTTCTCCGTCAGGACGTGCAGCCCGCCGACGAGAAGTCCTGGCTGCTCGCCGAGTCACCGGAGGGCGAGTCAGCCGGAGTTGTCGGAATCAGCGCCGCAGGCGACTCCGCCGTACTCTGTTAGCTCTGTGTGGCGTACGAGCATCGCGGTCGCGGGCCGGGTGAGCAGCTTGCCTACGCGGGTTACCGAGCGGCTCGCGAACGCGGTCTGGCCACGGTTCATGCGTACGTGGACGCCATGAACCGTCCCATGATCGCGGCGCTCGAGCGGAGTGGCGCCAAAGCCGAGGAATGGCACCGGCGGTTGTTCGTCCGGCCCTAGTGCCTCGGTTCCTCCGCCCAGATTCCCCGCACGTGCCGGATGTGGCGGGTCATCAGGGCCTCCGCGCCGGCGGCGTCGCGGGCTTCGATGAGGTCCAGGAGTTCCGCGTGTTCGTGGGAGGAGGGGATGAGCTCGTCGCGGTCGGCGAGGCCGCGGAGGCCGTAGATGCGGGAGCGGGAGCGCAGGGAGCGGACGGTCTCGACGAGGTGGGGGTTGCCCGCCTGTTCGAGCAGGCGTAGGTGGAACTGCATGTCCGTGGCGACGTGGGCGATGAGGTCGTGCGCGGCGGCCGCGTGTTCGATGCCGGTGGCCAGCGGGCGCAGCTCGGCGATCACGGCGGGGTCGACGCCGGTCTCGGCGAGGCGGCGGACGGTGGGCACCTCGATGAGGGCGCGCAGCTCGCTGAGGTCGTCGAGGTCCTTTTCGGACGGTTCGGTGACGCGGAAACCCTTGTTGCGCACCGTGTCGATCAAGCCCTCTTTGACGAGGTCGAGCATGGCCTCGCGCACGGGTGTCGCGGAGACGCCGAACTGCGTGGCGAGGCTGGGCGCCGAGTACACAACGCCGGGGCGCAGCTCGCCGGAGATGACGGCGGCGCGCAGCGTCTGCGTGATCTGGTCGCGCAGGTTCCGCTGCACGCCGAAGGTGGGCAGCGTCAGCGTGAGGTGCTCCTGGCTGGTCAACGTGACTCTCCCCGGGCGGCCTCGTAGGTGGTTGCGGCGACCACCAGATCCTCCCACGCCATTCCCACACTCTTGAACAGCCGGGGCCCCGACCCGGGCAGCGCCGCCCCGCGGACCACATCGGACAGCGGCACCAGCGCGTCCGGCGCCAGTGCTCCTTCGGAAACCGCCAGCACGACGTCGCCGGCCTCGCGCAGGGCGGTGTCGGCCGCTTCGACGACCACCGTGGCGCGGCCCATCAACGCGGCGTCGATCTCACGCACGTGCGGTTCGTGCGAACCGACCGCCACCACCGTCGCCCCGTCCGGAACCAGGGCGCCGTCGAACAACGGTGTCGACGAAGTCGTGCAGCACACCACCAGGTCGGCCGAAGCCACGTCCGCCGCAGTGCCGACGCGCGCGCCCTGAGCCGCCGCGAAAGCCGCGGTACGCGCGGCCGAACGCCCCACCACGACGACGTCGCGCACCGGCCGGACCTGCCGCAGCGCTTCGAGGTGGCTCGCCGCCTGCGGGCCGGTCCCGAACACCACCAGCCGCGACGCGTCCGGCGCCGCCAGGCAGTCCACGGCCAGGGCCGACACCGCCGCCGTGCGCACGGACGTCACCGCCACCCCGTCGAGCAGGGCCAGCGGCGTCAACGTCGCGCCGTCCAGCAGCAGGTACTCGCCCTGGATCCGCGGCAGGTCACGCGCCGGGTTCCCGGGCGCGACCGTCGCCACCTTCACCCCGGCGAACGCACCCCAGAACGCCGGCATCAGCAGGAACTGCCCGCTCGGCACCGGAACGACCGCGCGCGCCGGATCCGCCGAAGGGTCGAGACCGTCGGCCAGCGCTGCCCGCAGCGCAGCGATCGCCGCGGGTATCGACGGCCGCGCGGCCAGGACCTCGATCACAGTTCGAACCCCGCCGGGAACGGGTCGTCGGGGTCGAGGAAGTACTGCGCCGTGCCGGTCAGCCACGCGCGGCCGGTGATGGTCGGGATCACGGCCGGCAGCGAAGCCACCGTCGTCTCCTCCACCAGCCGGCCGATGAAGTGCGTGCCGATGAACGACTCGTTGCGGAAGTCGGTGTGCAGCGCCAGCTCGCCGCGCGCGTGCAGCTGCGCCATCCGCGCGCTCGTGCCGGTGCCGCACGGCGAACGGTCGAACCAGCCCGGGTGGATCGCCATGGCGTGGCGCGAGACCCGCGCGTCGGAACCCGGCGCGGCGAGGTACACGTGGTGGCAGCCCGAAATCGCGGGGTTCTCCGGGTGCACAGGGAGGTCCTGGACGTTGATCGCGTCCATGATGGACAATCCCGCGTCGAGCAGCTTCTGCTTTTCCGCGCGGTCGAAGGGAAGCCCGAGCTCCTCGAGCTCCACGATCGCGTAGAAGTTGCCACCGAAGGCCAGGTCGTAGCGCACCTGGCCGAGCCCCGGCACGGCCACCTTGCGGTCGAGCCCGACCGAGAACGAGGGCACGTTGCGGATCGTCACCGACCGCGCGGCGCCGTCCTGCACCGCGACCTCCGCGACGACGAGCCCGGCCGGGGTGTCGAGCCGGATCGTGGTGACCGGCTCGACGACCTCGACCATGCCCGTCTCGACCAGCACCGTCGCGACGCCGATGGTGCCGTGCCCGCACATCGGCAGGCAGCCCGACACCTCGATGAACAGCACGCCCCAGTCGGCGTCCGGGCGCGTCGGCGGCTGCAGGATCGCGCCGCTCATCGCCGAATGCCCGCGCGGCTCGTTCATCAGCAGCAGCCGGAGGTGGTCGAGGTGCTCGACGAAGTACTGCCGGCGCTCGAACATCGTGGCACCCGGCACGACGCCGACCCCACCCGTGATCACCCGGGTCGGCATGCCCTCGGTGTGGGAGTCGACCGCGTGGAACAGCCGCTTGGCGCGCATGGTCTAGGAAAGCCCTTCCTCGAGCGCTCGTTCGGTGGCCTGGCGGACGGCCTTCTCCTGCTCGGGCGTGAGCGGCACCCGTGGCGGACGGCACGGGCCGCCGTAGCGGCCCGCGATGTCCATGCTCAGCTTGATCGCCTGCACGAACTCCGTGAGCGAATCCCAGCGCAGCAACGGGTGCAGCAGCCGGTAGAGCGGCACGGCCTTCTCCAGGTCGCCGGCCGACGCCGCGGCCCACAGCTCGCTGGTGGCCTTCGGGAACGCGTTGGGGTAGCCCGCGACCCAGCCGGGCGCGCCGGCGATCGCCAGCTCCAGCAGCACGTCGTCGGCACCGCACAGCACGTCGAGCTCCGGCGCGAGCTCGGCGATCCGGTACGGCCGGCGCACGTCGCCCGAGAATTCCTTCACACCGACGATCAGGCCCTCGGCGTGCAGCTCGGCCAGCAGCTCCGGCACGAGGTCGACTTTGGTGTCGAAGGGATTGTTGTACGCGACGATCGGCACACCCGCCTTCGCGACCTCGCGGTAGTGCTCGACCACCGCGCGCTCGTCGGCCCGGTAGGAGTTGGGCGGCAGCAGCATCACGGCGGGGCAGCCCGCCTCGGCCGCGCTTTCGGCCCAGCGCCGTGCTTCCGTCGCGCCGTACGCGGCGACGCCCGGCATCACCGTGAAGCCCTCGGGCGCCGCTTCGACCGCGGTGCGGACCACGCGCGTGCGCTCTTCTACGCTCAGCGTCTGGTACTCCCCCAGCGAACCGTTGGGCGTGACGCCGTCACAACCGCTCTCGGCCAGCCACGCGACGTGCTCGGCGTACGCGTCGAAATCGACGGTCAGCGCACCCGGCTCGGTCTCCCGCAAGGGAAGTGCGGCCGCCACCAGCACGCCGTGCCATGGCTTTTCGCGCCCGGTCATGAAACCTCCACGAAATCGATGTTACTCAGAGCCGTGCTCCCGAGCCGAACGTGTAAACGCTCGGAAATTCATCGTGCCATGTGTCATGTGACATTGTACAGTGTCCTGACCTCGTCCCCCATCGTGGGAGGCTCCATGTCAGAAACGACCGGCGCGCCCCCGAAGCTCACTTCGCACGTGCTGGCGGCCCGGCTCGAACGCCTGCCGATCTCCCGGTTCCACTACAAGCTGCTCTTCGCGGGCGGCCTCGGGTACACCTTCGACGCGATGGACGGCGCGATCGTCGCCTTCATCCTCCCCTCCGTCACCGCCGAATGGGGCCTGTCCAGCGGAGCCACCGGCATCCTGGGCAGCAGCCTGCTGATCGGCTTCCTCTTCGGCGCGTTCGGCGCCGGGGTGCTCGGCGACAGGATCGGCCGGCGCGCGGTCATGGTCAGCGCGCTGATCCTCTACGCGGCCGCGAGCCTCGTCGCGGCCGTCGCGCCGAACTTCGCAGTGTTGTTCGTCGCGCGCGTCGTGGCGGGCATGGGCACCGGCGCGGAGAGCGCGATCATCGCGCCCTACCTGTCGGAGTTCGTGCCCTCGCGCGTGCGCGGGCGCTACATCGGTTCCCTGGCCGGGTTCTTCGCGTTCGGCTACGTGTTCGCGAGCCTGCTCGGCTACTTCGTGGTCAGCGACGTACCGCACGGCTGGCGCTGGGTCCAGGTGCTCACGGCGGTGCCGATCGTGATGCTGCTGTGGTGGCGCCGCTCGCTGCCGGAGTCGCCGCGGTTCCTGCACGTCCACGGCCGCGTTGCCGAGGCCGAGCTGGTGGTCGCCGACATCGAGCGCCAGGTCGGCGCCCGCGTCGGCCCGCTGCCGGCCCCACAACCGTCCACACAGGACGAAGAGGTGCAGGTGTCCTCGGGCACGATCCTGTCGAACCTGCGCGCACTGGTGTCGTCCGGGCTGCGCAAGACCACGATCACGTCGTGGGTCTACTGGTTCGTCGCCATCTTCACCTACTACGGCTTCTTCACCTGGATCCCGTCGCTGCTGGTGAAGCAGGGCTTCGACATCTCGAAGAGCTTCCTGTTCTCCATCGTCATCTACCTCGCGCAGATCCCCGGCTACTACTCGGCCGCGTTCGTGAGCGAACGGATCGAGCGCAAGTGGACGATCGTGATCTACCTGGCGGGCGGCGCGCTCGGCGCGTTGGGGCTGGCGTTCGCGGGCAACAGCACGCAGATCCTGGTCTGGGGCATCGTGCTGTCGTTCTTCATGAACGGCAACGCGGCGCTCGAGTACTCCTACACGTCCGAGATCTACCCGACGATGATCCGCACCACCGGCCTCGGCGTCGCGTCGGCGGTCGGGCGGATCGGCGGCATCATCGCGCCGATCGTGATCGGTTTCTCCTACAGCAACGTCGGGTTCGGCGGCGTGTTCACCATGCTGCTGGTCCTGCTCGTGATCGGTGCCGGGGTGGTGGCCGTGTTCGGCCAGCGCACCACCGGCCGCTCGCTCGAGACGATCGGACAGGAGACGATCGGACGTGGCTGAACCCGACGAACCCTCTGGAGGTGCCCGCATGCCCGCCGACCTCAGCGTCCGGCACGTCAGCGTTGTGGATCCCGAGTCCGAGCAGGTGACCGGCGACCAGGTCGTCCGCATCACCGGCGGGCGGATCACGGCGATCGAAGCCGATCCCGGTGGTCCGGCCGGGGACGGCGAGCTGGACGGCACGGGGTTGTTCGCCGTGCCGGGGCTCATCGACTGCCACGTGCACGTGAACGCCGTGAGCGCGGCGCTCGGCACGGTCGCGGACGAGTCGCCCGCGTACGTGGCCGCGCAGGCGTCGCACCTGCTGAAGGACATGCTGGCCCGCGGCTTCACGAGCGTCCGCGACGTCGGGGGCGCCGACTTCGGCATCGCCGCCGCCGTGGCCGAAGGCCTGTTCACGGGGCCGCGGATCTTCTTCGGCGGCAAGGCGCTTTCGCAGACCGGCGGGCACGGCGACCTGCGGCCGGCCGGGCGCGACGTGCACGACCAGCACTACGCGATCCCCGTGCTCGGCCGCGTGTGCGACGGCGTGGACGAAGTGCGCCGCGCCGCCCGCGACGAGATCCGCCGCGGCGCGCACCACCTCAAGATCATGCTGTCCGGCGGCTGCGCGAGCCCCACGGACCGCGTGGACTCCCTGCAGTTCTCCGACGAGGAGGTGACCGCGATCGTCGAGGAGGCGGCCGCGGCGAACCTCTACACGGCGGGCCACGCCTACACCGCCGACGCCGTGAACCGCGGGCTGCGCCTCGGCGTCCGCACGATCGAACACGGCAACCTCCTCGACGCGACGTCGATCGACCTGTTCCTCGCGCACGACGCGTTCTACGTGCCCACGCTGATCACCTACCAGGCCTTGCTGGAGCAGAGCCGCGAGCTGGGTTTCACGGCCGAGCAGTACGAAAAGGTCGTGCGGGTGACGGAAAACGGCTACCAGGCGTTGCAGCTCGCCGACGCCGCCGGCGTCCGCATCGCCTACGGCAGCGACCTGCTGGGCGCGATGCAGGCGCGGCAGTCGGAGGAGTTCTCGTTGCGCGCCAAGGTGCAGAAGCCGGCCGCGGTGCTGCGCTCGGCCACCACGGTCGCCGCCGAACTGCTGCGGCAGGTGGGCACGGTGGGCACGCTCGCACCCGGCGCCCGGGGTGACGTCGTGCTCGCACGGGCGAACCCGCTGGCGGACCTCGACGTGCTGGCGAATCCGGCGACCGGGCTCGCGGCCGTGGTGCAGGACGGGGTGGTGCGCGTGCGGCGGTGACGACGCTGTTCCGGCCTGGTCCGGACCGGGCCGTGGAATTCCGGGCCAGAGGGGGCCTGACAGGTCCCCTCTGGGCGCCGGATCGGGCCTCGCGCGTCGTTAGCCTCGGTCGTGGATCGCAGCCACACCAGGAGGAACGCACCCATGAAGGCCATGTTCATCACCGCGTACGGCGACCCCGGCGTCATCGAGCCGGCCGAGGTCCCCGAGCCCGTCCC
The DNA here is from genome assembly GCF_040704195.1 of Amycolatopsis sp. NPDC047767. Taxonomy (NCBI): domain Bacteria; kingdom Bacillati; phylum Actinomycetota; class Actinomycetes; order Pseudonocardiales; family Pseudonocardiaceae; genus Amycolatopsis; species Amycolatopsis sp. NPDC047767. The sequence continues at coordinate 83,862 of NZ_JBEYSJ010000029.1, read as the reverse complement.
GGGGCCTGGGGAACTCAGTATCACCGTGTCCCACTCGGCCGTCGGGCTGGTCGATGCGATCATCCGCCGCGGCGAACTGGCCGGCTACGACTACGCGCCACGACCGCCGGTGGTGCCCGGGCTCGAGGTGGCGGGCACCGTGCGCGCCGTGGGCCCGGGCGTCGACCGGTTCGCCGTCGGCGACGAGGTGGCGACGCTGACCCTGCCGCGGATGGGCGGATACGCGGAGGTCACCGTCGCGCCCGCCGACCTGGTGGTGCCGCTTGCGGGCACGGGTGTGAGCCGCGAACAGGCCGTCGCAGGGTTCGCGAACGCGGTTACTGCGTACCTGTCCCTCACCGAGGCGGTGCGCCCGCCGGTCGGCGGCAAGGTGCTGGTGCACGGCGCGCTCGGCGGACTGTCGTCGGTCTACCCCGAGGTGGCGCGGCTGCTCGGGGCGAACGAGGTGGTCGGCACCGTGCGCCGGGCCGGGCAAATCGACGCGGCGCTCGCGCTCGGGTTCGACCGGGTGGTCCTCTCCGGTGAGTTCACCGAGGCGCTGGGAGACGAGCGGTTCACGGTGATCGTCGATCCGGTGGGCGGCGACGTGCGGCGGGCCTCGGTCGGCCTGCTCGCACCGATGGGCCGGCTGCTCGCGGTCGGCAACGCGGGCGGCGAGCACGGCGCAGCGCTCGACTCGAACGCGGTGTGGGGCGGCAACATCGGCGTCGTGGGGTTCAACGTGGGCGGCTACCTGGCCGCCGGCACCTCACCGGCCGTGCCTGCGGCGCGGGCGGTGCTGCCGTTGTTCACCGAGGGGAAGATCAGCCTGCCCGTGACGACGCTGCCGTTCGCCGAGGCCCGCGAAGCGCACCGGCGGATCGACGCCCGGGAGGTAAGCGGGCGGCTGGTTCTCGCTTCGCTCTAGGCTCGGGCGCATGGAGCGGGATGACGAGCTGAGCGAGTTCCTGCGCTCGCGCCGCGCCCGGGTCACCCCGGCCGAGGCCGGGCTGGGTCCGGGTGCCGGCGTTCGCCGCGTCCCCGGCCTGCGGCGCGAGGAGGTCGCGCGCCTGGCCGGGGTGAACGTGGACTACTACGTGCGGCTGGAGCGCGGCCGCCGGATCAACCCGTCCGATTCGGTGCTCGACGCGGTGGCCCGCGCGCTGCGGCTGAACGCCACGGAGCGGGCGCACCTGTTCGCGCTGGTGCGCCCCGGGGGCACTCGCCCAGTAACGCGCTCGGTTCCGCCCCAGCGGGTGCGGCCGTCGGTGCACCGGATCCTCGATGCCCACGAGCCGCTCCCGGCGATGGTCCTCGGCCGCCGGATGGACGTGCTCGCCGCGAACCGACCGGCCCGCGCGCTGTACACGGACTGGGAAGCCCTGCCCGGACCGTCACGCAACATGGTGCGGTTCCTTTTCACCGACCCGGCGGCGCGCAGCGTGCTGGTGGACTGGGCGGGCAGCGCGACCGAGGCCGTCGCGCACCTGCGCCTCTACCAGGGCCGGTACCCCGCCGACCCGCTGCTGGCGGACCTGATCAGGGACCTGTCGGCCGCGAGCGAGGACTTCCGCGGCCGGTGGGCCGACCACGACGTGCACCAGCACACCTACGGAGCCAAGAGCTTCGACCATCCGGTGGCGGGCCGGTTCACCCTGGCGTACGAACTGCTCGGCATTCTGGACGACGCGGACCAGTTCCTCACGCTCTACACAGCGGAACCGGGCTCGGCGTCGGAAGCCGCGGTGCGTCGCCTCCGCACGGCGTCCATCGCGGATGCCTGAACGCGTTGGGCCCAGCCGTCAGCCGAGCCGGATCGTCGCGGTTTCCGGACCCGCGCTGACTTCCACCGGGCCACGGGAAGCCGCGAGCCGGGCGTAGTCCGGCGGGGCGAGAACCGCGATCGGCAACCGCAGGTCGTACAGCTCGGCCGCGACCCAGGCGCCGAGCATGAGGATGGCGTCGGGTTCGGTGAGCACGAGAGCGGCGGGCGCGGTGCCGCTGCGGATCTGCTCAGCCAGGACCGACGACGAGGAGCTGGAGCCGCGCGCCTGCGGCAGCACCAGAACGCGACCGGTGAGCGTGGCGCCGCGCTGGGGGTGGTGTTCGTCGACGATGCGGCCGGACAGGTCGGTGCCGCCCCAGAACGACAGCGGCGCGTCGAGCACGAGTGGTTCCCCCGTCGCTTCGCCGGGGAACACGGTGCGGCCGGTCAGCTCGCCCACAGCGCCTCGTCCCGCACGATCCGGCCGGCCCGCGCGGACGCGACGCATTCGGCGAGCGAGCCGAGGGCCACGTCCACGCCGATGTTGCCGGGCGCGTACCACGCCCATTTGCCGGAGTTCGTCATCGCCGTACGCAGGCCGGCGTCGAGGATCGGCGTGATGTAGGTGCAGGTGTCGACGACGATCCGGGCCCCGGCGGAGCGCACGGTTTCCGCGTAACCGAGCCGGTCGGCCTCCGCGAGCACGGCGCGGCTCGTGGTCACGTAGGCGCTCACGGAGTGGTGGAACGGCCCGCCGTCGGCGAGTAGTGCGGCCAGGCGCTCGAACTCCGTGAGCGAGAAGTGCGGTGTGCCCAGGCAGAGCGCGTCGAGGTCCGGGCCGTGGGCCGTGGTCAGCTCGTCGCGCAGGGCGCGCACCTGGTCCGCGTCCACCACGTGCGTCACGAGGTCCGGCGACGCGACGGCCGCGAGCTCGGGCGCCTCCGGAGTCACGCCGACGGCGTGGAACAGCCCCACTCCCCCGCTCGACGCGGCGGCGGCACCGAAGGCCTTCAGCTGGTCCTCCGTCACGGTCACGGGCACGCCCGTCAGCACCGGCACCCCGCTGCCCGCGAGCCGGCCCGCGAGGTGGCCGAGCACGCCCCAGGCCGCGTCCTCGCCGAGCAATCGCCGGGACAGGCCCGCGCAGTCGAGCCGGATCGTCGCGCGGCGGTCGGCGTCGCGGTGCAGGCCCGCGTCGGGCACGCGGCCCGTGATGGCGGCGCCGATGTCGAGGAAGTCGCCGTAGCGGTCGGTGCGGGCGCCGAGCACGGAGTTGGCGAACACGATCGCGTTGGACTCCGCCCACGCCACGTGCGTGCCGAACGCCGGCCGGTGCGTGAGCTGGTACGGCGCGCAGGTCCACGTCGGCTTGCAGCCCAGCGCGGTGTACCCCGCCATCAGGCGGCGCGCGTTGGCGGTCGTTTCGGCATCGGCGTGCACGAGGTCGGGGTGGCGCAGGTCGAGGGAGCCGACGTTGAGCGTGGTCGGCACGGCGACGCGGCCACCGAGTGCTCCCAGGCGTTCGACGAAGTCCAGGCCGGCCTGTCCGTGGTAGAGGCAGCCGTCGACGTGGGCGGACTCGACCGTCAGCAGCCGCGTGGCGCCGCGCACCCGCGCGAGGGCGACGACCATGCGCAGGCACAGTTCCGCCGCCGCACCGTACTCGCCGGCGAGCATCGCGTTGTCCTCTTCGGACAGTGCGAGGTCAGCCACGCGCGAGGTCCCCGAGCGGCACGGGCTGCGCGATCGGCCGGGACGCGACGCCGGCGAGGTCGGCAGCCGTCGGTTCACGGCCGCATTCGGCGGCGACGAGGCACGCGGTCGCGTAGCCGCACACGCGGCCCTGGCACAGGCCCATTCCCGGGCGGGCGAGCAGCTTCACCGTCCGCGCGTCCGTGGCGCCCAGGTCCTTGACCGCGCTGCGAACAGTGCCGACGGACACCTCCTCGCACCGGCAGGTCTGCGTCTCGGCGTCGAGCCACGTCTGCCAGCCAGAGCGCACGGGGTGGGCGGCGTGCATCGCGTTCGCGAAGGCGCGCAACGACTTCCGCTGCCGCAGCAACCGCGCGACGGTGTCCCGGTTCGGCTCGGCGCCGACCGTGGTGAGTGCCGCGTGCAGGCCGGCCAGCTCGCCCTCCACCAGCGACAGCGCGGAACCGCCGACGCCGCACACCTCACCGGCGAGGTACACGCCGGGGGTGGTGGCGCGCTGCCGGTCGTCGGCCACGGCGACGAGACTGCCGTCCGCGCCGAGGCGGGTTTCGCAGCCGAGCTGTACCGGCAGCTCCAGCTGGGGCGTGAAGCCGTAGCCGACGGCGACGGTGTCACACGCGACCGTCCGTTCACTGCCCGGCACGATCCGCCACTGCCGATCGAGCGACGCGACCGTCACGCTCTCGACCTCGTCGGTGCCGTGCGCGGCGACGACCGCGGTGCGCGTGCGGTACGGAACCCGTTGGCGCATCAGCGTTTTCAGGTAACCGGCGCCTTCGGCGAGCTTGCCGGCGTTGGCCAGCACGGCCAGCGGCGAGCGCGCGAACCCGGCGGGCGAACCGGCCTCGAACACCCCCGCCACCTCGGCACCCGACTCGACCAGCCCGGCGGCGACGGGCAGCAGGAACGGCCCCGTCCCCGCCACCACGACCCGGTGCCCCGCGCGCACGCCATGGCCTTTGAGCAGCGCCTGCACGCCACCGGCGGTGTAGACACCCGGCAGCGTCCAGCCGGGGAACGGCACCTGCCGGTCGTAGGCGCCCGCCGCCACGATCACCGTGCGGCAGGTGATCTCGCCGCGGTCGGTGTGCACCGTGAAGCCGCCGTCGGTGCGCTCGACGTGCCAGATCGCGTGCCGCGTCCGGACGTCCACTCGGGACAGTCCCGCCCGCAGCCGCACGAGCGTCGGCCAATCGTGGTGGCCCACGCCGTCGTCACCTTCGCGGTGACGCCAGAACTGCCCGCCCACGCGCGCGCCGGCGTCGATCAACGTCACCCGCGCCCCGGCCGACGCGGCCGTCACCGCGGCGGCGAGCCCGGCCGGGCCGGCCCCCAGCACCGCGATCTCCGCCGCTTCAGCAGGAAAGCTCACCACGGCCCGCTCCTTCCTGCGGCTCGACGACGTCACCCGGCAGTACCTCGGTCAGGCACGCGCGCCGGCCGGGTTTGCCGTTCACCACGACCAGGCAGTCGAAACACACGCCGATCCCGCAGAACACCCCGCGGGGCGCGCCTTCGCGGCGCGTCGTGCGCCACGACCGGTGACCGGCGGCGATCAACGCGGCGCCCACGCTCTGCCCGGCTTCCGCCACGATCTCCTGGCCCCGGAAGGAAAACTTCACGCGCTCGCTCACGCGACCTCCTCGAACCGGTCCGCCCGGAACGGCATCAAGTCCAGCTCCGGCCGTACCCCCGTGGCCACCTGCGCGATCAGGTGTCCCGTGGCCGCGGCCAGCCCGATGCCCGCCCCTTCGTGACCACACGCGTGCAGCAGCCCCGGCAGCCGCGGGTCCTCGCCGATGACCGGGAGGTGGTCCGGGCAGTACGGCCGGAAGCCGAGGTAGCTGCGCAGCAGGGAAACGTCGGCCAGGAACGGGAAAACCCCGATCGCCTGGGCCGCCAGCTTGCGCACCACGGGCAGCGAGAACTGCCGGTCGAACCCGACGCGTTCGCGGCTGGCGCCGATGAGCACCGTGCCGGCCTGCGTGCCTTCGACGACCACGGACGTTTCGAGTCCGGCATCGCCGCTGGAGACGTTGGCGACGTAGTCGGCGGTGTAGACCTTGTGCCGGATCACGCGCGGCAGCGGCTCGGTGACCAGCACGAACCCCCGCCGCGGCAGCACCGGGATCGGCGCGCCCGCGAGCTTCGAGACTTCGCCGCCCCACGTGCCCGCGGCGTTGACCACCCACGGCGCGGAGAACTCGCCGGCCGACGTGCGCACCCCGCCGACCGCACCGTCGGCGCGCCGCCGGAACGCCCGTACCTCCACGCCCGTGTGCAGCTCCGCCCCGAGCCGAACCGCTTGGCGCAGCAGCGAAGCGGCCGCGAGCATCGGCTGCACCTGCTTGTCCTGCGGGTAATACGCGCCGGAAGCGATGTCCGGCGTCAGGTTCGGCTCCAGCTCGGCGACCTCGGCCGGCGTCAGGTCGTCGACTTCGACGCCGCGCGCGCGTTGCTCGGCCGCCAGCTCCGCCAGGCCCCGGGCGGCGTCCGCGGACTGCGCCACGACCACGCCGCCCTTGTGCTCCAGCTCCAGCGAAGCGGCGCCGAACTCCTCCCCCAGCCGCGCCCACAGCCGGATCGACAGCAGCGCCAAGTCGAGCTCCGGCCCGAGCTCCTTGTCCGACACGAGGATGTTGCCCTCGCCCCCGCTTGTCGTCCCGCCGGCGACGCCGCCGCGGTCGACCACCGCAACGCGCAGGCCCGCGGCCGCGCAGTAGTACGCGCACGCCGCCCCGACCACTCCGGCGCCCACGACGACCACGTCGGGGGACCTTCCCGTCGCCACCATGGCCAGTAGTATGTCACATTGCACAACCTCGGGACGTGCGGTTCCCCACACCCGCCACCCCCACCGCACCCCAGGCGGCGTTCGGTGCGGTCAGTGCACCGAACGCCGCGTGGGGGCGATGGAAGCCCGGGCTCAGCAGCCGGCCGGTTTGAGGACGAAGTCCGCCGTCGCCGGCTGTCCCTTGACCAGTTTGACTGTGCGCGTCTGGGGCTGCCAGCCGTCGCGGGCCGCGATGAGCGTGAGCGGGTTGTTGCGGCGGTCGAGCCACAGTGTGTAGTGGCCCGCGGCGTCGGTCCGGAGCGTGTAGCTCGCCGTCCAGCTGTCGACCTGCACGGTCACCGCGGCGAGCGGTCCCGCCGTCGCGCCGCAGCGCGCGCCGGTGACGGTGCCGGTCAGCTTGCTCCACGTGGCCGGCGGCTTCACCGTGAACGACACGGGGATCGCCGCCACCGCCTTCGGCACCTGCGCCCCGACGACGAGCTGCGCCGTGTACGTGCCCGGCTGCGTGATCGCCGCGACGCTCGCGTCCAGCGTCACCGTGAACGTCGCCGTCTTGCCCGGCGCGATCGTGGTCACCGCGGGCGTGGCCGACAGCCACGGGATCGACACGTACTCCCCGCATTCGCCGTAGCCCGGCAGCAGCAGGTCGTGGCTGGTCGGGTTGAAGCTCGCGTTCGCCGAGCCGCCGATGCGGTAGAAGCCGCAGGTGCTGCCGCCGCGGAACAGCGTCTCGTTCGAGTTCGGCAGCGCCGACCACTGGTTGGTCGCCGGGTCGTACGCGTAGCCGGCGTTGGTGAGCTCACCGTCGGCGATGCCACCAGAGAGCAGCAACTGTCCATTCGCGACGGTCGAGGCCGAGCCCCACATCTGCACCGGCAGGTCGGCGACGCGCGACCACGTGCCCTTCTCGACGTCGAGCTTGTACGCGGTCTTCAGGTTGTCCAGGCCGCTGACGCCACCGGCGCAGTAGATCGAGCCGGCGATGGTGCCGCAGTTGGTCCAGCCGATCGGCGCGGGCAGCGCCGGGCCCGCCGACCACTTGTCCACGGCCGGGTCGTAGACCTGCACCCGCGTGACGCCGCAGTTGCCCCCGTCGCAGCCGCCGACCGTGTAGATCCGGCCGCCGGCCACGGCGACGCCCATCGCGGACGTGGCCGTGGGCATCGGCGCGCCCGTGGTCCACGTGTCGGTGACGGTGTCGTAGATGTCGGTGTTCGTCACCGGGATGCTGCCGTCGGCCCAGCCGCCGGTCACGTAGATCTTGGTACCGACGGCCGCCACCGCCGGGGTTTCCCGCGGCGTCGCGAGGTCGGCGATCGGGGACCACGCGAGCGTGCCCGGGTCGTAGACGAAGTTCTTGGTCGTCAGCTCCGCGCCGTTGAGACCGGTGAAGGAGTAGACCTTCCCGTTCACGCTCGCCACGCCGTTGTCCATGATCTTCGTCGGGTAGTCGGCCACGGTCTGCCACGCGTCGCCCGCCGCCAGCGTCTCTGCCGGCGCCGCCTGCTTCACGTGGCCCAGCAACGGTCCCGTGCTGAAGTCGCCCTTGATCCGCTGCAGCGGCGCCGACTGCGCCACGGCCGGGGTGAACGCGCCGGACGACGGGTTCAGCCGCACGTCCACCGGTGCCGTGCCGGTGTTGCGCACCTTGACGTTCGCGGTCGCCGTTCCTTGCCACGCCACGGTTTTGGTCACCGCGCCGGTGGTCACCTCGAGCTGGCCGGCGTCGAGCAGGAAGTCGGCCGGGGTCACGGCGTCGGGTGCGACCACGGTCTTCTGCGTGCCCGGCACGAAGTTCGTCGCCGACGCGGTGACGGGGTGGCTGCCGGTGACACTGGAGAAGAACCAGTACGAGCCGTCGGCCTGCGTCGTCGCGCCCTCGCCGGGCCGGTCGACGCTGTCCACCGAGGCCCCGCCGAGCGCGGCTCCGGTCACGTGGTCGTGCACCGTGCCGGTGACGAGCCCGCCGGGCACGACGTCGCACGCGTGGTCGCCGATCAGCACGTCGTCGACCTGCCACCAGAAGCCGAACAGCTGGTCGCGGTAGTGGAAGCGCACCTGCACGGCCTTCTGGCCCGCCGCGCCGGGCAGCGGCACGACCTGCGTCGACGGCCCCGCCAGAGTGTCGCTGCCGTGCTGCCACACGGTGGTCCAGGTGGCGCCGCCGTCGGTCGTGAAGTCCACGGCCGCCTGCTGGCCCTGCGTGCCCTGGTAGTCGGACGCGAACCGCACGGTCGGGTTCGCCGTGCCGCTCAGGTCGACGACGGGGCTGACCAGCGACGTGTCCTGGTCGCCGCCGATCGAGTTGCTGTCCACGCTGGCGAACGCCCCGGTGCCGCCGGTGTAGTTGTCGCGGCCGCCCGGGTTGTCGAACGCCCACGTGGCCGCGCCGTCGCCGAGGTTGTTCACGACCTGCCACGTCGAGGGCGCCTCGAAGTCCTGCGTGTCGCCGGTGAAGCGGTTGGTGTACCCGGGCGCGCCGCAGGTCACGGGATCGACGGTCACGACGGCGTCGTGCGTGGCGGCCGTGTCGCCGACCGGGACGGACGCGGAGGCCGGCTGGTAACCGGGGTAGTCCGGGTCGACCTGCACGGAGTAGGTCGCGCCCTCGGGCACGGTCATCGAGTACCGCCCGGTGAGCGGATCGGTCTGCACAACCGTGGTCGGCTGCCCGGCGACCTGGACGTGCGCGGCCACCGGCCAGCCGTGGCCGCTGCCGTCGCGCACGGTCCCGCTCAGCTGCACCGACGGCACGGACGCCAGCGTGAAGTCGGCGGTCGCGGTCTTGCCCGCCTCGACGGTCACGCTGCCGACCGTGGTGTCGCGGTAGGAGAACTTGCTCGCGGTCACGGCGTAGGTGCCCACCGGAACGCCCAGCGTGTAGTGGCCGTCGGCGTCCACTGTGGTGGCGAGGTCACCGGCCTTCACCTGCGCTCCGACCAGCGGCGCCCCCGCGGAGTCGCGGACCGTGCCGGAGACGAGCCCGGTCGCGCCGGGCGTGAAGGCCGAGATGCCGCGCGGTGTGCCCAGCCCCGTGGGTCCGTCGAAGCCCGGGCCCGCGGTGCAGAGGTACGCCGGGGCGCAGGCGCCGTTGGCGCCTTCGGTGACGTCGTTGAAGGTCGCGCCGGAGCGGTAGGGCAACGCGTTCGGGTAGGTGCCCGCGGCGGGCGCGCCGGCCAGCGCGTAGGCCGCGGCGACGATCGGCGACGACGCGCTCGTGCCGCCCGCGAGGCCCCACGCGCCGTGCACGAACACCGCCACACCGGTCGCGAGGTCCGCGACCGCGGAGACGTCGGCGATGGTCCGGTTGGCACAGCCGGAATCCGTCTGCGCCGTGGGCTTTGGCTCGTACGCGGAACAACCGCTGCCGGTGCCGGACCACACCGTCTCGCGCCAGCCGCGGGCGTTCGCGTCGCGGTAGAGCGAGGTGCCGCCGACCGACGTCACGTGCGGCGACGCGGCGGGGAACTGCGGGCCGTAGCCGTAGTCGCCGGAGCTGGCGGTGACCACGACGCCGGGGTGGTCGTAGTAGGCCTCGTCGAGGTCGAGCTCGGCCGGGTCCTCGTCGGCGCCGTAGCTGTTGGACACGAACTTCGCGCCCATCGCGACGGCCTGGTTCACCGCGGCGCCCATGTTCGGCACGAGCGAGTCGTCGGCCTCGACGAGCAGGATGTGGCAGCGCGGGCAGACCGCGGAAACCATGTCGAGGTCGAGCATCGTCTCCTGCTGCCAGCCCGCGTTCGGAGCCGGGAAGTCCTGGCCGCCGCGCTGGTCCACGCGTGTGAAGCAGCCATTGGCGACGGTGCACGAGGGCAGGCCGAACTGCGCGCGGTACACGCCCATTTCGGTTTCCGCGTCGGGGGTGTCGTAAGCGTCGACGATCGCGACCGTCATCCCGTCGCCGCCCGTGGCCGTCGGGAGCTCGTACGCACCGGCGAGGTCCGCCGGGCCGTAACCCTGCGGCGCCGCGGCGCGCTGCATCCCGTGCGCGTCGCCGCGGAAGAGCGCGAAGCACGTGACCTCACCGGGTTTCGGCTGTTCGGGGCACGCCTTGCGCCCGACCACCGGCGCCGGGGCCGCAGCGGTGGCCGGCGCGGCTTGGGCGGCCGCGGGCACCACCACGAACGCGACCACCGCCAGGAGGACCGTGAGGAGGATCTTCAGTGCCGCTTTGGCGAACGACATGCGCGTCCCTTTCGCTGACGAACCGGCCTCGGCTGCTCACCCGACGTCGCGGAATTCTGGCAGCGCCGCCCCGGGAACGATCACGCCCGAACGGACAGAAAGCCGGACAGGATCAGGGTTTTCCCGGTGTCCGGGACCTTCGCCCGGCGAAGAGAGCAATGGTTCAGACCATAAGGAGCAGCGCGTTCACGGTCCCTCGTGGCGGTGGACAACAACGAGACAAGGCAAAATCGCGCGGACGGGCCCGGAGAGAGGACGGCGAGGCATGCGGATGGACCTGACGCGGTGGACGGTGCGGGCGACCGGAGACCTGGGCGAGGTGCCCGCCGAGCTCGTGGAGACGCTGCGCGCCGGGGTACCGGCGACCGTGCCCGGCTCGGTGCACACCGACCTGCTCGCCGCCGGCCTGATCCCCGACCCGTACCTCGACCGCAACGAGGACCTCGTGCAGTGGATCGGGCTCACGGACTGGCGCTACGAGACCGAGTTCGACCGCCCGGCCGCCCCCGGTGCGGCCGCGCTCGCGTTCGACGGCCTCGACACCATCGCCAGGATCGAGCTCAACGGCAACGTGCTCGGCGAGACCGAGAACATGCACCGCTCCTACCGCTTCCCCACCGGTGAGCTGCGGTCCGAGGGCAACGAACTGTCGGTCACCTTCGCCTCCGCCGTGCGCTACGCCCGCGCCCGGGCCGAGGCCCACCCGCTGCCGCGCACCAACGACGGCGAGCCGTCGAACTTCATCCGCAAGATGGCCTGCAACTTCGGCTGGGACTGGGGCCCGTCGCTCGTCACCGCCGGTCTCTGGCGCCCGGCGCGCCTGGAGGTCACCACGGGCCGCCTCGCGTCGGTCCGCCCGGTGATCACCGTCGACGGCACCGACGGCGAGGTCACGGTCCACACCGAGGTCGAGGGCGAAGGCACCGTGCGCATCCGCGTGGCCGGCGTCGAGGCGACCGGCGACACCGTGCGAGTGCCCTCGCCTGAGCTGTGGTGGCCGCACACGCTCGGCGAGCAGCCGCTGTACCCGCTGGAGGTGACGCTGGAGGCCGCCGACGGCAGCGTGCTCGACACCTGGACCCGCGAGATCGGCTTCCGCACCGTCGCGCTCGACACCACCGACGGCGCGTTCACCCTGTCGGTCAACGGGACGCCGCTGTTCGTCCGCGGCGCCAACTGGATCCCCGACGACTGCTTCCCCCACCGCGTCGACGCGCAGCGCTACGCCCGCCGCATCGAGCAGGCCAAGGACGTGAACATCGACCTGCTGCGCGTGTGGGGCGGCGGGATCTTCGAGAGCGACGAGTTCTACGCCGAGTGCGACCGCGAAGGCGTGCTCGTGTGGCAGGACTTCCTGTTCGCCTGCATGCCGTATCCCGAGGACGTGCTGGCCGAGGAGGTCGAGGCCGAGGCGCGCGAGAACGTCGTCCGGCTCGCACCGCACCCGTCGCTGGTGCTGTGGTGCGGCAACAACGAGAACTACCTCGGCTGGTTCCACTGGGACTGGCAGGAGCGCCTGGCCGGGCAGCCGTGGGGCGCGACGTTCTACGAGAAGCTGCTGCCCGCGGTCGTCGGCGAGCTCGACCCGACGCGGCCGTACGTGCCGGGCAGCCCGTGGGCGCTCTCGCCGGAGCGCGACGCACTGGACCCGGACTACGGCTGCCAGCACGTGTGGGACATGTGGAACGAGCGCGACTACCTCGGCTACCGCGACACCGTGCCGCGGTTCGTGTCGGAGTTCGGCTGGCAGGCACCGCCGACGTTCGCGACGCTCACCGAGGCCGTGCACGACGAGCCGCTCGCTGCCGACTCCCCCGGTGTGCTGCACCACCAGAAAGCCTTCGACGGCAACGGAAAGCTCGCCCGCGGCCTCGCGCCGCACTTCGCCGAGCCGGAGACGTTCGACGACTGGCACTTCCTCAACCAGGTCAACCAGGCGCGCGCGATCCGGCTCGCCGTGGAGCACTACCGCTCGCACGCGCCGCGCTGCATGGGCGCGATCGTGTGGCAGCTCAACGACTGCTGGCCCGTCACGTCGTGGGCCGCGGTCGACGGCGCCGGCCGGCCGAAGCCGCTGTGGTACGCGCTGCGCGAGGTCTACGCCGACGAGCTGCTGACGATCCAGCCGCGCCCCGCAGGCCTCACGATCTTCGCGCTGGGCTTCACCCCGGAGACGGTCGACGTGCGGCGGATGTCGGTGACCGGCGAGGCGCTGGCATCGGCCTCGGTCGCGCCCGGCACCGCGCTCGGCCCCGAGTTCGCGGCCGGCGACCCGGCCCGCGAGTTCCTCGTGGCCGACTCCGGCGACGAGCGCGCGTTCTGGTTCTTCGCCGAGGACAAGGACTTCGCCTATCCCCAGGCCGAGTTCACGCAGTCCGTCACCGGCTTCGACGGCGGCTACGAGGTCACCGTCGTCGCCGACACGCTCATGCGCGACGTCTGCCTGTTCCCCGACCGCCTCGCCGCCGACGCGACCGTGGACTTCGCCCTCGTGACGCTGCTGCCCGGCGAGTCGGCCACGTTCACCGTCGAGACGGAGGCCACGCTCCAGCCGGGCGCGCTGACGTCGGCTCCCGTCCTGCGCTGGATCGAGTGAGCCGCAGGTCACAAGGTCTTAGATACAAGCTTGGACGCATGCTAGCTTCGCCTGTGTGACACCTGCCAAGTACACCGCGCCCGGCGCTGCCGACCGCGCGTACCGGCTCACGAAGGAGCTCGTCCTCACGGGCGAGCTCCCCGGTGGGCACCTGTTCAGCGAAGGGGAGATCGCCGAGCGGCTCGGGGTGAGCCGCACGCCCGTGCGCGAGGCGTTCCTGCGCCTGCAGGTCGAGGGGTTCCTCAACCTGATCCCGAAGCGCGGCGCCGTGGTGGTGCCCGTGCCGCCGGGTGAGGCCGAGGACGTGCTCGACGCGCGGGAGGCCGTGGAGGGCGCGGCCGTGCGCCGCCTCGTGCGCCGGCCCGACCTCATCCCCGACGCGCTGGAGCAGCTGCGCGAGGTGCTCGGCACCCAGCGCGGCCACGCGGACTCCGGCGACCTGCACGGCTTCGCCGAGGCCGACGAGCTGTTCCACCGCACCATCGTCGCGGCGGGCGGCAACGCGTTGCTGCTCGACTTCTACGCCACGCTCGCCGACCGGCAGCGCCGGATGAACGTGCACGCCCTGCGTCCGATCCCGGACGTGCTGCCCGTGGTGCTGCGCGAGCACGAGGACCTGCTCGCCATCATCGAGCGCGCCGACGGCGACGCGTTCGGCCCCGCGCTGCGCGCCCACCTGGACCAGGTGCACCGCCGATGACCGCCACCGCCGAAAGCACCCCGCTCCCCCGTGAAGCCACCGCGCGCCCGGCCTGGTTCGGCGCCGCCGCCGCGGTGTTCGTCGTCGGCTGGGGCGGCAACCAGTTCACGCCGCTCCTGGTGATGTACAAGGAAGCGGGCTACTCCACCTTCACCGTCGACGCGTTGCTGGGCGCGTACGTGGTCGGGCTGGTGCCCGGGCTGTTGCTCTCGGGTGGACTGTCCAATCGCTACGGTCGCCGGCCCGTGATGCTCGCCGGCACCGTGCTGTCGCTGCTCGCCAGCGTGCTGATCGCGCTCGGCCCCGAAGGCGCCGGCTGGATCGCCGCGGGCCGGTTCCTCACCGGCGTCGCGGTGGCGGCCGCGATGGCCGTGGGCTCCACCTGGATCAAGGAGCTCGCCGACGCCGACCCGCGTGGCGCGGCCGACCTCGGCACCCGGCGCGCGGCCCTGTGCCTCACGCTCGGGCTCGGCATCGGGCCCGGTGCCGCCGGCGTGCTCGCGCAGTGGGCACCGTGGCCGATGGTGCTGCCGTTCGCCGTCCACATCGGACTGACGCTGGTGGCCTTGCCGTTCATCCCGCGCAGCCCGGAGACGCTCGGCACCGAAAGCCGCAAGCCGGCGCTGAGCCGGCTGCCCGTGACGACCCGGCACCCGCGGTTCCGCCGGATCATCCTGCCGATGGCGCCGTGGATCTTCGGCTCGTGCGGGGTCGCGTACGCGATCATGCCGCAGCTGGTGCAGGACAAACTCGGTTCGTGGTCACTCGCCTACTCAACGCTGCTGACGGTGTGCGCGATCGGCGCGGGCGTGGGCATCCAGCCGATCGCCAAACGCGTGGACCGGACCACCAGCGCCCGGGCGGTGCTCGTCGGGATGGCCGTGATGTGCACTGGTCTGGTCCTCGCCGCCGTGGCCGCGGACCTGCGGTCACCGTGGCTCGCGCTGGTCACGGCCGTGGTGCTCGGCACCGCGTACGGCATCGTGGTGGTGTCCGGACTGCTGGAGCTGCAACGGCTCGCGCGGCCCGAGGAAATCGCGCAGCTGACCGGGGTCTACTACGCGCTGGCCTACATCGGCTTCCTGCTGCCGTCGCTGCTCGCGGCGCTCAGCGGGTTCGCGAGCTACCCGATGCTGCTCGGCTGCCTGGCCGTGGTGGCGTTCGCGGGGACACTGACCGTTGCCCGAAACTCCCGCAGTCACCTTCCCGTGACCTGAGCGGGAATTCGCTTCACCGACAAATGGGACACCGATTCCGGGCATTCCGGAAATGGTGTCCCATTTGCGTGGATATCTTCACCACTATTGTCGCTTGTGGATCGTCGAGGCGCGCGAAATAGTTCTCCGGCATGGGAAATCGGGCCGGCACGACCGTGCTCGATTTCGTCGGGGCCGGTAACTTTCGAACCCTTCGAGAAGGAAGTGGGAGCTGCACATGCGGCGTTCCTCGCGATCCGTTCGCGCGCTCGTCATAGCCGCGACAGGCGGTCTGGCACTGGCCGGGGTCACCCAGCTCGGCAGTCAGGCCGCCGTCGCCGCGCCCACCGCTCAGGCGAGCACCGCACCGCAATCGGTGATCGTGGTCCTCAAGGACCAGCTGCCCGACGCGCCCGCCACCAAGGCGGCCTCGGGCACCCGGCGGGCCAAGGCGACCCAGCAGCAGGAGTCGGTGCTGGCCAAGCTGGCCGGCACGGCGCCGGCCAAGGTCAAGCACTTCGCGCTGGGCAACGCGTTCTCCGCCACCGTGACGCCGGACCAGGCGGCGCAGCTGGCGGCCGACCCGGCCGTGGCACAGGTGCTGCCGGACAGCAAGGTCACGCTGCCCGACGCGAACCCCGCGAAGTCGACGGACGCGAACGCGCCGAAGGCCGGCGGCGGCACGGCGCAGAACCAGGACCCGAACGCGATCTGCCCGACCGACCCGGCGAAGCCGTTGCTGGAGCCCGAGGCGCTGACCTCGATCCACGCGTACAGCACCGACGGCTCCAAGGCCGCTTCGGACCTCGCCGACGGCTCGGGCGTGAAGGTCGCGTTCCTCGCCGACAACATGGACCCGAACTACGCGGACTTCATCCGTCCCGACGGTTCCCACGTCTTCTCCGACTACCAGGACTTCTCCGGCGACGGTCCCGCCACGACCGAGTCGGGCGCCGAGGCGTTCGGTGACGCGTCGTCCATCGCCGCGCAGGGCGTGGTGGTGCACGACCTGTCGAAGTTCGTGAACGAGAAGCACCCGCTGCCCGCGGGCTGCAACATCGTGGTCAAGGGTGTTTCGCCGGGCGCGAGCCTGGTGGGGCTCAACGTGTTCGGCTCCACCGCCACGAACTCCGCGGTGCTGCAGGCGATCGACTACGCGGTGACCGTGGACCACGTCGACGTGATCAACGAGTCGCTCGGCCTGAACCAGTACCCGGACGCGAGCTCGCGCAACCTGTTCCAGGTGTTCAACGACGAGGCCGTGGCCGCGGGCGTCACCGTCACCGCGTCCAGCGGCGACGCGGGCATCACCTCGACCATCGGCAGCCCGGCCACCGACCCGCTGGTGATCTCCGCCGGCGCGACCACGGACAACCGGCTCTACGCGCAGACCACCTACGCGGCTTTCCCGTTCTCCAACGGGAAGTGGACGAGCGACAACATCTCCGCGCTGTCGTCCTCGGGCATCACGCAGAACGGGCGCACCATCGACCTGGTCGCCCCGGGTGAGGGCAACTGGGCCGACTGCGCGCCCGCGTACGCCGAATGCCGCGACTTCAAGACCGTGCCGCAGCCGACGGACCTCGAGTCCTTCGGTGGCACCAGTGAGTCGGCCCCGCTGACCGCGGGCGTCGCCGCGCTGGTGATCCAGGCCTACCGCGGCACGCACCACGGCGCCTCGCCGACGCCCGCGCAGGTGAAGCAGTTCATCACCGGCACCACGCGTGACCTCGGGCTGCCCGCCGACGAGCAGGGCTCCGGCCTGCTCGACGCGCGCGCGGCCGTGGAGGCGGCGCTGACCTCGCCCGGCACTTCCGGTGCCCCGGCGGGTGTCTCGTCGAACATCGCGCTGTCGGCCGACCAGCTCACGCTGGAAGGCGCGCCGGGCAGCACGCAGAAGGCCACGGTCAACGTGACCAACGTCGGCACCAAGCCGCTGACGGTCACGGCGGGCACGCGCTCGTTCGCGCCGCTTTCGGCGCAGACGCAGACCACCGCGTTCGACTCGACGAAGCTGCCGACGTTCCCGTACTACAACGGCACGGACTGGGCGTACAAGAAGGTCACCTTCTCCGTGCCGGCCGGTGCGCAGCGCCTGCTCGCGCGGATGGCGTGGCAGGGCAGCCCGAAGACGGTGAACGGCCAGTCGGTGACGCCGGTCGTGCGCGTGTCGCTGCTGGCGCCGGACGGCACGTTCGTGGCCAACAGCCGCCCGCAGGGTGGCGCGGCCACGGCGAACTACGCCAATGTGGACGTCACGCGCCCGGTCGCTGGCACGTGGACCGCGGTGCTGTACTCGGCGGGTGGCCCGACCGGCTACACCGGGAACATCCAGCTCGCCACGTCGACGCAGCGGGCGATCCCGTACGGCCAGGTCTCCCCGGCCGTGCTGTCGCTGAAGCCGGGCCAGACCAAGCCGGTCAAGGTTTCGCTGCAGACCCCGGCGACGGGTGGCGACGCGGACTACTCGATCACGTTCGGCAGCTCCGACGGCCACCAGACCACGGTGTCCGCCGTGCTGCGCGCGCTGATCCCGACCAAGAACGGCACGGGTTCCTTCGGCGGCACGATCACGGGCGGCAACGCCCGCGCCGTCTCGCCGGCGCAGACGTTCAGCTACGAGTTCGACGTGCCCAAGGGCAAGAAGGACCTCGACGTCGCGGTGAAGCTGCAGGACCCGGGCACCGTCGTCGACGGCGTGCTCGTGGACCCGAACGGTGAGCTCGCGGACGTGAACAGCAACGTGTTCCTCAGCTCCGCGAACCAGCTTTCGCAGGGCACCACGCTGCAGCTCACCGACGCGAACCCGCTGCCGGGCCGCTGGCACTTCGTGGTCGTGGTGCAGAACCCGGTGACGGGCAAGCAGATCGAGCAGCCGTTCACCGGCACGGTGGGCTTCGACCAGGTCGTGGTGAGCGCTCCGGCGCTGCCGAACTCGGCCTCGAAGAAGCTGGCCGCCGGCCAGGCCGTGAAGGTGCCGGTGACGGTGCGCAACACGGGTGTCGAGCCGATCGCGATCGGCGTGGACGCGCGGACGAACGCGCAGCAGACCCTGCAGCCGCAGCCCATCCAGGGCTCGACCGAGGTCGACCTGCCCGAGCTCGGCGCCAACGCGCCGATCTACTCGATCCCGCCGGACACGAGCAAGTTCACCGTCGCCACGTCGTCCTCGGTGCCGGCTCAGGTGGAGCTGCAGGGTTCCGCCGCGGGCATCGACGTGCTCGGTGACCTGAAGGCCGCGCAGGCCGGCAGCACCGTGTCCGTCGCGACGATCGGCGAGAAGCAGGGCTACGTCACCAAGGGCATCTGGTTCGCCGACGTGCAGGAGATCGGTCCGTTCGGCCCCTCGGGCGCCCCGGCCGGCCACGCCTCCTACACGGCGTCGATCAAGACGGCGGGCTTCGACTCCGCGGTGACCTCGTCCACGGGCGACCCGTACGACCAGTCCGTCGACCCCAACGGCACGGGCGGCACGCCGCTGCTCGTCCAGCCGGGCCAGACGGTGACCGTCACCGTGACGATCACGCCTTCGGGCAAGCGCGGCGCGTCGGTGGCGGGTCACCTCAACCTGGTGACCGTCCCGACCCTGCCGACCGGCGTGACCGGCCTGCCGCAGGTCGGTACCGGTGAAGTGATCGCGACGCTGCCGTACAGCTACAAGATCGGCTGAGTGTCGCAGTAGGACAACCGGGCCGTCAGTCCTTTCCGGACTGGCGGCCCGGTTTTCTCTGTCCGCGGGGGAAGGATCACTCCGCCGGTTCGGCGGTTTTGCGCCGGTTGGCGTTGAAGCGCGCCTTCTTCTGCCGGTTCCCGCACGTGTTCATGTCACACCACCTGCGGGTGCGGCTTTGGCTGGTGTCGAAGAAGGCGGCCTGGCAGGTCGGCGAGGCGCACAGGGCCAGCTTGCCGTCGCGTTCGCCCGCGAGGATGCCGATCGCGTCGGCGGCGATCACACTGAGGGCGTCGTCCACGAGGGAACCCGAGCCGAGCTGCCATCGCCGCTCGCCCTCGGGCGTCAGGACGGCCGCGGCCCGGCCCTGAGCGCTGCGGTCGTTGATGACCTGGACCGCCGACGCGGGGAGCGGTTCCTGGTTCGCGGCCGCGGTCGCGGCGGCGTGGATCGACTCCCTCAGCTCCCGGGCGAGGTCGAGCTGGGCGGTGGTGCAGGAGTCCACGGCGAGGCCGTTCACCGCCAGCCAGTCGACGAGGCGCTGCGGCGTGGGAATGCGCTCCACGGCATCGCCACGACGCTCCGTGAGAGTCCCCGTGAAGCTGGTCGCCAGCACGGCACCGAGGCGAAAGTCGGGGAACTCGGCACGCATGGAACCAGCTTAGCAGGTTGCGCTCAGGCCGGACGGCCTGTTAGAACCGTCTAAGCCGGTTCCACGATGGCAGGAGGTCTCATGCCCCGTCCCACCAGCGACGTGCAAGCATTCGAAACCCACGCACCTGACGCCGACCTCGACGAACTGCGCGCGCGACTGGCCGCGGCGCGATTGCCGGAGCCCGAGACGGTCCACCGCGCCGCGCCCGGCCCCCGCCGATGGGACCAGGGCGTTCCGCTCGCCGACCTCGTCGAGGTCGCGGACTACTGGCGCACCGGATACGACTGGCGGTCGTTCGAAGACCGCCTCAACCGGATCGGGCAGTTCCGCACGACCGTCGACGATCTGGGCATCCACTTCCTGCACCGCCGATCCGCGCGCGCGGACGCCACTCCGCTGATCTTGACGCACGGCTGGCCGGGCAGCATCGCCGAATTCGTCGATGTGGTCGACGAAATCGCCGATCCGAAAGACGCGGACGCGCCGGCGTTCCACGTCGTGGTTCCTTCGCTGCCCGGCTTCGGTTACAGCGACAAACCGGCCACCACCGGATGGGGAACCGAAAAGATCGCGGCCGCCTGGGTGGAACTGATGGGAAAGCTCGGTTACCACGAATTCCTGGCCCACGGCGGCGACTGGGGCGGCAATATCACCACGGTTCTCGCGGGCCGGTTCCCGGAGCACGTTCTCGGCATCCACACGACGTTCGCGGAAGGACCGCCCGGGCTGACCACGGACGGGCTGACCGCCCTCGAGCGCCAGTGGACCGAGGAAACCCACGATTTCTGGCACCACCGCGCGGCCTACGCGAAGCAGCAGGCGACCAGGCCACAGACCATCGGCTACTCGCTCGTCGACTCCCCGGTCGGGTTGCTCGCCTGGATCCTCGACAAGTTCGCCGAGTGGTCCGACACCGAAAACAGCCCGTTCGAGACGATTTCCCGGGACCGCGTTCTCGACGACGTCACCCTGTATTGGCTGACTCGGACCGGCGCTTCGGCGGCCCGCATCTACTACGAAAGCCACAACTCGCTCGATCCCGAACTCCGGGTCGACGTCCCCTCGGCGATCACCGTCTATCCGCGCGACATCGAGAAGTATCCGCGGCCCTGGGCACAAGAACGGTTCCGGCAGATCGTCCGGTGGCGGTCACCCGAAAACGGGGGACATTTCCCGTCGCTGGAGGTTCCCGGGTATTTCGTCCAGGATCTGCAAGAAGGCCTCGCGGCGGTGCTGGCCGTTCATCGGTGAACGCGGCTCGCCGGTTTCCGTCAGCCGGTCGCCGCGGCGTGGCCGGCGCCGAACCCTTCGGCACGGCGCACCACCCGCCCGGACGTGATGCGCACAGCCGTTTCCGTCGCGTCGCTCACCGCCGAAACCCCCGCCGCCGACGCGACCGCGCCCGTGTCGTCGCGCAGCACCTGCAAACGCGGCCAGGCCGAAGCCGGGAAAGCCTGGCGCAGGTGACCGCGCAGCTCGGCCAGCGCGAGGTGCGTCAACGGCGCCAGTTCCGGCGCCGAACCCGTGACCACGGCGACCGTCACGGCGGCGTCCGGCGGAGCGGCCCGGACGGCCTCCTCCGCGGCGGAAAGCCGGTGCAGCCCCAGAATCGCGACCACGCCGTCACCGGACAGCTCGGCCGGCTGCGAACGCAGTGAGTCGAACGCCGCGGGCGGAACCCACGGCTCGTCGACGGCCTGCGCGTGCGCCACGATCGGCGGCACCGCCGGCCACGTGTCGGCCAACCCCAGTGCGGGCAGGGCTTCGCAGGCGCGCACGACGTTGAACGGTTCCCCGAACCCGGGCGCGGCCGCGGCGAGGCCCGTGGCGCCGTGCAGCGTGGTCAGCGCGAGTTCGGCCACGCGCACGAGGCGGCCGGCGGACGGGGCGAGCCGCTCGAGGGCCAGGCCGAGGACGACGGCTTCGAGGCGCAGGAGCTGGGCGTACGGGCGGTGGGTGAGCTCGTCGGCGAGGATCTCCGGCCCGAGGTCCACACCGAGGCGCGAGCCGGGGTCGGTGGCGAGCGGCAGGCGGGCAACCCAGGCGCGGGCGAGGGCGCCCAGGGCCTCCGCGGTCGTCAGCCCGGGATCCGAGGCCGGGGGCTCCGCGGCGAGGCGCTCGGCCTCCTCCGCGAGCACGGCGAAGTACAACGCGCGCTTGCCGGGGAAGTTCGAGTAGACGGCGCCGCGGGTGAGCTCGGCGCGTTCGGCGATCACGTCGATCTTCGCCTCGCGGAAGCCGCGCTCGGTGAACTCGTCACGCGCCGCGGCGAGCACCTTCGCGCGGTTGAGCTCCTGCGCCTCCGCTCTGGTCAGCCGGGCCATCGTCCTCCTCGTGCTCCCGTGCTGGTCAGGATAGCGTCTGCGTACATATGATGAGACCATCTGATTTTACCATCCATAATGAGGAGCGCTCGTGACCGACGTCCCCGAGATCGACCTGACCGACCCCGCGGTGCACCGCGACCCGTTCGCCGTCTACGGCGCCGCCCGCGAGCACGGCCCCGTGGCCAAGCTCGTCGGCCCCTGTTTCGGCCCGCTGTGGGTGCTCACCCGCCTGGCCGACGCGCGCGCGATGCTCACCGACCCGCGTTTCGCGCTCGGCCCCGGCAGCTACCAGGCGCTCGACGTGCCCGACCACTGCCGGCCGTACCTGCGGACCATGCAGGAGATGGAGGGCGCGGAGCACCGGCGGCTGCGGGGCCTCGTCTCCCCCGCGTTCACGGCGCGCCGCGCGGCGGACTTCCGGCCGCGGATCGAACCGATCGTCGGCAAGCTGCTCGACGGCCTCCCGGCCGGCGGCGCCGACCTGCTGGCCGCGTTCGCGCAGCCGTTGCCGATGGAGGTGATCTGCGAGCTCGTCGGCGTGCCCGAGTCGGATCGGCCGCGCTGGCACACGTACGGGCAGAACGTGGTCGCCGGCTCGGGCGAGAGCTTCGCCGCCGCGGTGCCGGGCATCATCGACGGCGCGCGCGGCCTCACCACGCCGCCGGCGAGCGAGTTCCTCGCCCTGCTGGCCGGCACGGACGGGTTGTCCGAACCCGAGCTCGTGACCCTGGTCTGGCAGCTCGTGCTCGCGGGGCAGACGCCGGCGAACTTCGTCGCCAACGCCGTCGAGGCACTGCTCACCCATCCGGACCAGCTCGCCGTGCTGCGCGCGGAACCCGGGCTGTGGCCGACGGCGGTCGAGGAGCTGATGCGGTGGTGCGGACCTCAGCTGCTGACGATTCCTCGGCAGGCCACCGAGGACCTCACCCTGCACGGTGTCGCGATCCGGGCGGGCGAGCCCGTGTCGGCCGCGATCGCGTCGGCCAACCGCGACCCGCGCGTGTTCACCGATCCCGACCGGCTCGACGTGCGCCGCACCGAGGGCGGGCACCTCGGGTTCGCGTACGGGCCGCACTTCTGCCTCGGCGCGGCGCTCGCGCGCGTGGAGGCGGAGGTGGCGTTGCGGGGGCTGCTGGAGCGCTTTCCCGCACTGCGCCTGGGCGACGTGCGGCGCGCGGCCGACCCTGGCACGTGGCGGCTGGCGGCGCTGCCGGTGAGCTTCTGACGTCCTCTTCGGACACTTCGTCACCGACGGGTGAACAACGAAGCGGTGTGTCGATCTTCTTGCGCTGCTAACGTTTTCCCAGGTCAGCATCGTGCTCGGGAGGCAAGCATGTCCGCACACATCTCCGCCGGAGCCGGCGGTCTCGTGATGGACCCGCGGCAGACGTGGCCGCTGGTGCTCGTGCGCGGGGTGCTGGCGGTGGTGTTCGGCGTGATCGCGCTGATCTGGCCCGGCGGCACCGTGCTGGCGCTGGCGTTGGTGTTCGGCATCTACGCGCTCGCCGACGCGATCGGTGCGTTCATGCAAGCGTTCCGCCCGGGCGACGGTGCGCACCGGTTCGCGTACGTGTTGCTGGGCCTGCTCGGGCTCGCCGCGGGGGTGCTCGCGCTGGTGTGGCCCGGCGCGACCATCCTCGTGCTGGCGACGCTGGTCGGCGCGTGGGCGGTGGTCACGGGCATCGCCGAGATCGTCGCCGCGATCCGCCTGCGCAAGCAGATCACGGGCGAGGCGTTCCTCATCCTGGCCGGCACGGTGTCCGTCATCGCGGGGGTGCTGGTGCTTTTCCACCCGATCGCGGGGGCGTACGGAATCGCCTTGCTCGTGGGCATCTACGCGCTGCTGTACGGGATCATGCTCGTCGTCCTGTCCTTCCGCCTGCGGCGCGTCGCGAAACTCGAGCAGGCGAACGAGCCCGGTTAGGGCGACAATCGAGGGGGACAGCTTCGTTGACGGAGGGATCCGTGATGGCGCAGAACCCGTACGATCAGGACACCCGGCCCGGCATCGACGCGGCGCGGCTGTGGGCGGGCGGCGTCGCCACGGCGGTGGTGGCGGCCCTCGTCGCCATCGTCGGCCTGCTCATCGCCCGCGGCATCTTCGACGTCCCCGTCCTCGCGCCCAAAGGCGAGGGTGCCTGGGGCAGCGCCAGCACCACCACGTACGCCCTCGCCGCCGCGGCCGCCGCCCTGCTCGCCACGGGCCTCATGCACCTGCTGAGCATCGCGACCCCCGCGCCCAGCCAGTTCTTCGGCTGGATCATGGTGCTCGTGACGCTCATCGCGGTCGTCCTGCCCCTGACCCTCACGGTCGAACCCAGCGCCAAATACGCGACGGCCGCGATCAACCTCGTGATCGGCCTGGTGATCGCCATCGTGGTCAACAGCATGGCGGCGAACGCGCGGACTTTGCACCGTCGTAAGCGCGCTACGCGCCCGGACGCGCCGACTCAGCAGTGGAATGAACCACCGTCGAACTTCTACGACCGTTAGAGGCACTCTCCTCGGCGAATGTGGTCCGCACACAGCCCGGGGAGGGCGCAATTCTCCGCCGACTTCGTCTCGGCCCAAGCCCCAACGGGTCCAGCCGCAGGTCGTAGTCCGGCCGGTGGGCGCCCCGCAAACGGGCGGTGGCGGGTTGGCAGGTTGGTTCGCGGAATGAATGTCCACTGAGGACAAATCCCACGGCGACACCCGGGTTTTGGGTTCATCATCCGATAGCGCGTCCCGTTTCCGGTAACGGCGACCATGGGGCCGACGAGGACGACCGGGTTCTGGGCCGGCATCGAGCTCGACCTCTCCAGGGCCGTGCTCATCGACCTTCCGCTCACCGGCTGTGAGCTACACGACCTTCGTGGACGCCACGTTCGACGGTGACATCAGGTTCGAAGGCGCGCGGCTCGACGAAATGCCCTACCGGCCACCGCAGTTGCAGGCGGATGACATCGAGTTCGCCGACGAGAGCTGAATCGTCAGCCCACCGAGACCCGGCTCCGCGGAATCCACGGCACCACAGCCGAAGTCCGCTTCTGGTACTCCGCGTACTCCGGGTACCGGCCGCGCGTGATGGTCTCGGTGAAGATCGTCGAGCCGACGAACAGCAGGGTCAGCAGGACGGCCCCGGCGATCGTCCAGGGGATGCCGCCGAAGGACAGGGCGCCGAAGGCGAACACGAGCCACCACTGGGCCTGCTCGAAGAAGAAGTTCGGGTGCCGAGAGAAGCGGAACAGACCAGTTTGCAGGAAGCGCGGCGAAGGCTCGCGCCCGGCGGACTGCTCGCGCTTCTTCCACTGGTGGAAGTTCCACTGCTGCTGATCCGCCACCGTCTCCCCCGCCAGGCACGCGACGAAGATCACCGCGACGATCACGTCACCCGCACCGAAGGCCGAGCGGTGCGAAAGAGCCGTCCACGCCGGCAGCGTGATCAGCAGCAGAATGGCGTTCTGGTAGATCGTGATGAAGAAGAAGTTGAAGACCTGGAACTGCCAGGGCGCCATCTTCCCGCGCAGCACCACCCAGCGGTAGTCCTCGCCGCCGCGGGTGTAGCCGCCCTTGCGGGCGAAGTTGAAGGTGAGGCGCAAACCCCAGAGCAGCACCAGGACGAACATCACGTCGAGGCGTGCGTCGGCGAAGCCCGCGAAGGCGGCGAAGATCGCGACGTACGCCACGGGCACCAGGGACCAGATCCGGTCCACCCACGAGTACTCGCGCGTGATCACCGACAGCACCCAGCACAGGGCACAGACGCCCGCGAAGACGCAAAGGCAGACCTGGAACGCGTTCATGCCGGCACTCTAGCGCTCGAGACGTCCGCTTAGGATCATCACATGAACCTGCCGCTGCGCCGACGCGGGATCGACATCTTCTTCGCGATCGTGTTCGCCGCGTTCACGATCACCTCGCTCATCAGCGACCTGCTGCCGACCGTGGGCGTCGACTTCTCGCGCCCGTCGGACAACTTCTTCGTGAACTCCAACTACTGGTACGCCCACGACGCCGACATCCTCTTCATGCACCCGCCGGACTGGATGCGGATCGTCACGGGGCTCTCGGCGTTCGTGTACATGCCGTTCTACGTCGTGCTCGTCGTGTGCCTGCTCGCGGGCAAGAACTGGATCCAGCTCTTCGCCGTGATCTACGCGACGATGATCGTCACGCTCACCGGCGTGGTCGTGTTCGGCGTGGAGTTCTTCGGCGACCCGGCGATGCGCACCGGCAACCCGGTCAAGTTCCTGGCCTTCAACATCTGGTACGTCCTCGTGCCCCTGCTCCTGCTGATCCGCATGCGCAAGCCGATGCCGTTCACCCGGCGGTTCTGACCAATACGGCCGCGCCCGGGTGCGGCAGGCGGATCGGGAGCGTGTCGGCGTGGTACTCGAAGTGCCACCACTCGTTGTCGTAGCGGCGGTGCAGGCGGTACGCCGCGCCGTGGCGCTCCAGCCAGGCCGCGCCCTCCGTGGGCCGCACGTCGAGCGCGAAGCCGCCGACGTGGGCCGACTCCTCGGGCGGCAGCACGAGCCGGCGGGCCGCCCACGCGGAACCCGTGCGCCGGACCTCGGCGGTGAACATCGCGTGCTGCTCGGCAGCGTCGCGGTGGCCTGAAGTGAGGCCGATCAGCTGCCCGTCGCGCCAGAACGCGTCGGTGCGCGCCGCCACGAACGCCTCGCGCGCCGCGGGCGTGAGGCCCGCCAGGTCCTCCGCCGGGTAGCGCAGCGCGAGCGCCCACTGGCAGGCGAGCCGGCGGGTGTGGCGGGGCGAACGCACGAAGGCCACCGGCAGCAGCAGCACGGCCAGCAGCCGGGCGGCCGCCGCGTAGGCCGCGGCACGGGAGCGCAGCAGTTCGGTCATGGTGTCCACGGTCGCGGCCCCGTGTGCGCCGACGGTCGAAGCCGTGTCCCCGGAGCCCGACAGTTCTGTAACAGCTGGGCACGGACCAGGCTGTTACGCAACCATGACATTCCGCGCACCCGGCGATGAGACCGGACGCGGATCCTCTCGGAAGGTGTCCGCTGTGGACTGTCCGGGGAATCCGGACGGGCGGACGCGGAAGTGCGCTGCGATAGTGGGAGACATGCCCCGGGTGCTGTTGATCGAAGACGACCAGGCCGTGCGAGACGGCCTGCAGATCGCCCTGACCTACCAGGGTCACACCGTCGACGCGGTGGAAAGCGGTGAGGAAGGGCTCGCGCGGCTCGGCGCGGGCCCGGCCGATGTCGTCGTGCTCGACCTGATGCTGCCCGGGATGGACGGGTTCGAGGTGTGCCGGCGCATCCGCGCGACCGGTGACCTGCCGATCATCATGCTCACCGCGCGCAACGACGACATCGACGTGGTCGCCGGGCTCGAGGCCGGAGCCGACGACTACGTGGTGAAACCCGCCCAGCCGCGCGTGCTCGAGGCCCGGATCAAGGCCGTGCTGCGGCGCACCGGCGGCGAGCAGCGCCAGGCGGGCACGCCGAAACCCGAGGTCGAGCGCCACGGCGACCTCACCATCGACCGCGACGGGCTCGTCGTGAGCAAGCACGGCCGGCCCGTCAGCCTCGCGCCCACCGAGATGCGGCTGCTGCTGGAGCTGTCCGCGTCGCCGGGCCGGGTGCTCAGCCGCCAGCAGCTGCTGGAATCCGTGTGGGACCAGGGTTACCTGGGCGACTCACGGCTCGTCGACGCGTGCGTGCAGCGGCTGCGCGCGAAGATCGAGGACGACGCCGCGGCCCCGGTGTACGTGCAGACCCTGCGCGGGTTCGGGTACCGCTTCGGGCCCCTGTGACCGGGCTCCGCAAGCTCTGGCCCGGCTGGGGCCTGCGCACGCGGCTGCTGCTCGCGTTCGTGCTGCTGAGCGTGCTCACGACCATCGCCGTCGCCGGGGTCGGCTACCGGACCGCGCGCAACACCATCCTGAAGAACACGCAGGACAACGCGGTGCGGGAGCTGACCAGCCGCATCCAGCTGCTCTACCCGCTGCCCGCGCGCGAGCCGTCGAAGGGCATGCTCCTGAACGCCGCGGGCAAGCTCGCGGACCGCGATTCCACCGCATTCGTGACCGCGGGCACGGTCTCCGGCGGCGACCTGGACGGGGCGGTGATCTCCGATGAGCTCAAGGAGCTCGTGGCCCAGGGCAGAATCGCCTGGCAGCGGGTGGACGTCGGCGGCGAGACCCGGCTGCTGATCGGCACCCAGCTGCGGCTCACGACCAGCACGTCGCACGAGACGGAACCGTCCGGGATCGAGATCTTCGTGCTCGAGCCGTTGCAAACCGAGAGCGCGGACATCGCCTCGCTGGCCCGCAGCGCGTGGCTGACCGGCACCGGCGCGGTGGTCCTGGCGCTGCTGCTGGCGTTCGCGGCTGCCCGCAGTGTGCTCGGGCCGGTGCGCGAGCTGCGTCGCGCGGCCCACCGCCTCGGCGAGGGCGACCTGAACACCCGCCTGACCATCCACGGCACCGACGAGCTGGCCGAGGTCGGCAAGACGTTCAACACCACGGCGGAGTCGCTGCAGCACCACGTCGGCGAGCTGGAACGCATGGAGTCCGACGCGCGGCGGTTCGTGGCCGACGTGTCCCACGAGCTGCGCACCCCGCTCGCCGCGATGACCGCGGTCACGGAGGTGCTGGAGGCGGAGGTCGCCGGCCTGCCCGAGATCGCCGGGCGCGCGGTGCGGCTGGTGAGCCAGGAGACCCACAACCTCACGCGGCTGGTCAACGACCTCATCGAGGTCACCCGCTTCGACTCCGGGTCCGCGTCGCTCGCGCTCGACGAGGTGGACGTCGCCGAGGCGATCGGCGCCACCCTGCGCGCCCGCGGCTGGGTCGACGAGGTGGCCACCCAGCTGCCGCCGGGTGTCCGCGCGCGGCTCGACCCGCGCCGGCTCGACGTCGTCGTCGCGAACCTCGTCGGCAACGCGCTGCGCCACGGAGCGCCGCCCGTGCGGCTGCGGTTGAGCACGGCGGAGGGATCGCTCATGATCGAGGTCACCGACGAGGGTCCGGGGCTGAAGGAAGAGGTGCTCCCCCACGTGTTCGACCGCTTCTACAAGGCCGACACCGCGCGCAGCCGCTCCGAGGGCAGCGGCCTCGGGCTCGCGATCGCGTGGGAGAACGCCAAGCTGCACGGCGGCGAGCTCACCGCGGCCAACCGTCCGCAGGGCGGTGCGATCTTCACGCTGCGGCTCCCGCTGGACCCCGGCGGTGACGCGTGATCCGGCGCGTCGCGGCGGCGCTCGTGCTGGTCGCGCTGGCCGCCACCGCGTGCGGCGTGCAGCCGAGCGGCGCGATCTCGGGCGACCTCGCGCCGAGCGGCCCGGCGTCCACCGTGCCCGGCGCGCCGGGCGTCAGCTCGATCTACCTGGTGGCCAACGGCGTGGTCGTCCAGGTCCAGCGCCCCGGTCTGGACCAGACCGACGACGCGCTGATCGACGCGCTGGTGCAAGGGCCGACGTCCGCGGAGAAGGCGTCCGGCTTCACCACCGAGGTCCCGCAGTCCGCCCTGCCGGCCGCCGTGTCGGTCTCCGCGTCGGAGGTCACCGTGCAGCTGGCCACGGACGTGCTGACGCTGTCTTCCTTGGCCGTGTCGCAGATCGTGTGCACGCTGCACCTGCGCGACGCCCCGGACGGCAGCGTGTTCACGCTCGTCGGCGGGGGCAACGTCCGCAGCGGCGAACGCTGCGGCTGAACCGCCTCAGCCCACTTCTGCCGGTTCGCGGGCCTGTCGCGGGGCGATGACCGGCGCCGCCACCACCGCGGCCACGCAGAGCGCGAACGGCACGGCGAAGGCGACGTTGAGCGGCATCCACCGCGTGAGCCCGCCGATGAGGGCGGGACCGGCGAGCAGCCCGACGTAGCCGAGGCCGACGACCCGGGCCATCAGCGCACCCGACGCCCGCGTGTCGAGGTTGCCCGCCGCGGTGAACAGCTGCGGGACGCCACCCGCGAGACCCAGGCCGAAGATCGCCCAGCCGGCCAGTGCGAGCGGCACCCACGGCGACAGCGACGCGGTGGCGAGCCCGACGGCGGCGAGCGCCGACCCGTAGCGCACCACCGCGACCGGGCCGGCCAGCGCCGCGACGCGGTCGGTGGCGAAGCGGCCGACGGTCATGGCCACGGCGAAGGAGCCGTACGCGAGTGCGGCGGTGCTCGCCGACGTACCCAGCACATCCTGCAGATGCAGCGCGGCCCAGTCGTTCGCGACACCCTCGGCGAGCATCAACGCGAACGCCAGCGCGCCGAGCAGCCAGACCACCCGCGCCGGCGTGCGGCTGCGGACCGGTGCGACCGGCGTGGTTTCGACGGGCGCCGGACGTCCGGAGTCGAGCAGGAGCCGTCCGGCGGCCAGCGAAGCGACGACGCACAACGCGCCGGTGGAACTCAGCGTGACGGCCGTGGGAACGCCCGCGCCCAGCACCGCCGCGCCGACCACCGCGGCGAGCGCGCCGCCGATCGACCACATCGCGTGGAACGCCGCCATGATCGGCCGCGGGTAGGCCCGCTCGACGACCACGGCCTGGGCGTTCATGGCGACGTCGAGGGAACCGTTGAAGAAGCCGAAGACGAGCAGCGAAAGCCCGAGCGCCCACCAGCTGGTGGCCAGCCCGGGCAGGAACAGCGCGAGCCCCAGGAGCACCCCGGCCGCCGGCACCACGCGGCGGTGCCCGAACCGATCGGCGAGCGGCCCGGACACCTGCATCCCGACGAAGGCCGCCCCGCCGAGCACCAGCAGCAACGCGCCGAGCGTGGTGTGCGAAATCCCCGTGGCCCGCTCCACGACGGGGATGTGCACCACCCACATGCCCACGGCGAACCCGTTGAGCGCGAAGAAGCTCCACGTCGCAACACGAGCGGCGCGCGGCAGCGCCCGCGCGGATGATTCGGTCATATCAGACGGGTCCTCCTGTGGCTCGGCCCTCGCATGGTCGCACAGCAGCCAAGGAAACGCACAATCATTTTGTTCGAACGATCACGTCAGACGATCGAACACGGTATTTTCTGCCCCGGCTCCGCCGAGGCGGGCGAGATCGCCTTTGAGCCGGCGATCTCGCGGGTGGGCCAAGGGGCAGAGAGTGAGCGGGCAGGCGCAACACGCGGGCACGGCCCATCTCGTCATCGCGCCTGCGGCACAATGACGAGATGGCCGCCGAACCGAGCTCGCTCCCGTGACCGGGGGTTACCTGAAGGGCCGGATCCGCCGCGAGGACATCATTTCCGCGGCCGCCGTGGTGTATGGCGAGGCCGGGTACCACGGTTCGTCGTTGCGGGAGATCGCCAAGCGGGTCGGGATCAGCCACGCCGGGCTGCTGTACTACTTCCCCACCAAGGAGGCGCTGCTCGCCGCCGTGCTCGAGCGGCGGGACGCGGAGGACTCGGAGCGCGAGCAGCTGACCGTGCCGCCCGGACTGGAGGTGCTGCGGCACTTCGTCGCGCTGGCCGAGCACAACGTGCGCCACCCGGGCATCGTCGACCTGTACTCGCGGCTGGCGGCCGAGGCCGTGGCGCCCGACCACCCCGCGCACGAGTACTTCGAACTCCACTACCGGCAGGCGCGCGAAAGCGTGATCGGCTCCTTCCGGCTGCTGGCCACGACGGGCGAACTGCGCGAAGGCGTCGACCCGGACTTCGCGGCGCTCACGTTCATCGCCCTCATGGACGGGTTGCAGGTCCAGTGGCTCACCACCCCCGGCGACGTCGACCTCGTCGGCTCCTTGCGGTTCTACCTGCGCACCCTGCTGACCGTCCCCCTGGATCCCGAGGACTGACCGCTAGAGCGTGCGCGCGTAGGGGTCCCAGCCGTCCGGCAGGGCGGGCGGGACGTCGACCGTGCCGGCCACCTCCACGGACTGGCCGCGCGTGATCGACTCGTCGATGGCGAGCATCGCGTCGAGCACGTGGTAGGCCAGCTCCCCGGACGCGCGTTCGGGCACCCCGGCCCGGATCGCGCGGGCCAGCTCCAGCGCGCCCGTGCCGCGCGAGGCCGCGTGTCCTTGCGCCGCAAGCTCTTCCGGCTCCGCCGCACCCAGCAGATGCAGCTTCGTGGAGCCGTCGAAGCGGTTCGGGTCCGGCAGCACCGCGGTGCCGAGCGCGCCCGACACCTCGACGAAACCCGTGCGCGCCAAGGCGGAATCGAAGCTCAGCACGATCTGCGCGCTGCCGCCGCGGGTGAACTCGACGAGCGCGGTCACCGTGGTCGGCACCGTCACCGCGAACTCCGTGCCGGCCCGCGGACCCGAGCCGATCACGCGCGTGTCCCGCGCGCGGCCGCCCGCGCCGGTCACCTTGCGGATCGGGCCGAACAGCTGCACGAGCTCCGTGAGGTAGTACGGCCCCATGTCGAGCAGGGGGCCTCCGCCGTGCTGGAACAGGAACTCCGGCGCCGGGTGCCAGCTCTCCGGCCCCGGTGTCTGGAACAGCGCGAGAGCCGTGCGCGGTTCGCCGATACGACCGGCCTCGATCGCGCGCCGCGCGGTCTGCAGGCCGGCGCCGAGCACGGTGTCGGGCGCGCTCGCCACCCGCAAACCCTTCTCCCGCGCGCGATCCAGCAGTTTGCGGCCCGTCTGCCGGTCGAGCGCGAGCGGCTTTTCCGCCCACACGCTCTTGCCCGCGTCCAGCGCCGCGAGGCCGACCTCGACGTGCGCGGCCGGGACCGTGAGGTTCACGACCAGCTCGATCTCCGGGTTCGCCAGCAGATCGGCGACGGTTTCCCCCTTCGGCACACCGTGTTTCTCCGCCTGCGCCCGCGCGCGGGCCACGTCGAGGTCCGCGACGGAGAGCACCCGCACGTCGGGGAAGCCCGTGAGGTTCTCGAGGTAGGTGTCGCTGATGACCCCCGCGCCGATCACGCCGACGCCGACGGGGCCCGTGGTCACTTCGCGCCCTCGGTGAGGTAGGCGAAGCTGGCGGCGATGCCGTCGAAGATGTCGCCGTCGAAGCGGTCGAACTCCACCACGCGCAACGCGTCGGGCGCCGCGGCCAGGACCTCCGGCAGCGGGACGCTGCCCTGGCCGGCCGGAACCTGACCGGACGCGTCGGTGGCGAGCGCGCCGTCCTTCACGTGGATGGCGTGCACGCGCGAGCCGAGCCGGGCGAGCAGCTCCGGCGCGTTCGCCCCGCCCGCCGTGGCCCAGTAGGCGTCGACCTCCAGCGCGACGGCCGGGTCGAGCTGGTCGGCGAACACCTCGAACGCGTGGCGGCCGTCGATCCGGGACTCCAGCTCCCACCAGTGGTTGTGGTAGCCGACCCGCACGCCGTGCTCTTCGGCGATCTTCGCGGCGGCGTTGAGCGCTTCCGCGGTGGCCGTGATGTCCGCGGCGTTCTGCCACTGCTCGGGCTTCACGAGCGGGTCGATGACCACGGCGATGCCGAGCTGCTTCGCCGCGGCGAACACGGCGTGCTGGTCCTCGCCGATGAGCTTGGCGTGGGCCGTGGGCGCGGTCAGCCCGTTGGCCGGCAGACCGGCGCCGAGCGCGGCCACGTTCTCTACGACGCCGTACGGCTCGACCTGTGTGAACCCGATCGCGGCGAGGCGCCGCAGGGTGTCCGCCGGGTCGGCCGCGAACGCGTCGCGGACCGAGTACAGCTGCACGGAAGGCTTGCCCATTCCAGCTCCTTGGCTTCGCGGTTCGGCGCCCGGAGCGCCGCGTCGCCTGAATTTCTACCACCTGGTCAAAATTGGCACCAGGCGTTTGCGAGAGGTCCACACGTTCGCCCGCCCGTTTGAGGAGAGCCCGCGGCGGGCAGCAGTCACCAGGGGCCGAAACCACGGAAAGGGACGGCGATGACCCACCAGGGCATGGACGACTTGATGGTGAAGGGTGAAGAGGAGAGTTTCTCCGCGCTGAAGTCACGGCTCGTCGACGAGTACGGCAGCGCGCGCGAACCCGAGATCAACCGCACGATCACCGCGCAGCGCCGCCACTTCGACGACGCCGGCGTGCGCAGCTTCCTGCCCGTCCTCGTCGAGCGGCAGGTGCGCGACCGGCTCGGTGAGCCCCAAGGGCGCTGACCTACGGGAGGATCGAGTCGACGTACCCGCCGTCGACGCGGAGGGCGCCGCCGGTGGTGGCGGAGGCGAGCGGTGAGCTGAGGTACACCACGAGGTTCGCGATCTCCTCGGGCTCGATCAGCCGCTGCAGCAACGACTGGGGGCGGTGGGTCTTCATGAACTCCCGCTGCGCCTGCTCCCACGGCAGGTTCTTGTCCACGAGCTGGTAGACGAAGTCCTCGACGCCACCGGTGTGCGTGGGGCCGGCGATCACGGAGTTGACCGTGACGCCGGTCCCCGCCGCCGCTTTGGCGAAGCCGCGCGAGACGCCCAGCAGGGCCGTCTTCGACATGCCGTAGTGGATCATCTCGGCGGGGATCACCACGGCCGAGTCGCTCGCGATGTTCAGCACGCGGCCCCAGCCCTGCTCGGTCATCGCGGGCAGCGTCAGGCGCGTGAGCCGCACGGCCGCGAGCACGTTGACCTCGAAGTAGCGCCGCCAGTCGTCGTCGGTGATCTCCAGGGGCTCCTGCGCACCGAAGATGCCGAGGTTGTTCACGAGGACGTCGGCGCGCCCCGCGCGGTCGAGGACCTGGTGCGCGCCTTCGTCGGTGGTCACGTCGCCGGCGCCCGCCACGAACTCCCCGTCGGGCACCTGGGTCCCGAGTTCCTCGATCGCCTTCGCGACTCCGGCGTCGCCACGCCCGTTCACCACCACGCGCGCGCCCGCCTTGGCGAGGCCCGCGGCGATCGCCGCGCCGATCCCCTGCGTGGAACCGGTGACGAGGGCCGTCCTGCCGTCGAGGTCGAGCTTCATGGGGTTTCCTTCCGCTCGGGTGATCTTCGGAGCCCATCATGCCCGCGCCGGCTCAGCTCAGCAGGGCGGCCAGGTGGCCGGTCTCCTGCGCGAGAGTGACGTGGAAGGCGCCTTCGAGGTCGCGTTCCCAGGCGGTGACGGAACCGTTGGGGACGTCGGTGCGCGCGGCCGTGACCAGCAGTTCCGGCTCCGGGACGGACTCCAGGACGTACCGCAGCGCGAACACCGTCATCTCGTGCGCCACGAACAGCACGCGCAGGCCCGGCGTCTCGGCGCTCAGCTCCGCGAGCAGCGACCGAACCCGCAGCACGACGTCGGCCCAGGACTCGCCGCCGGGCGGCCGGTAGTAGAACTTGCCGAGCCGCTCCTTGCGGCGCAGTTCGTCCGGCAGGCGTTCGGCGACGCCGTGGCTGGTGAGCAGGTCGAGCACGCCCAGCTCCCGGTCGCGCAGACGCTCGTCGACGCGCAGCCCGCCGGGGACCTCCACGCCGCGTTCCTTCGCGACGGCCAGCGCGAGCCGCGCCGTGTCCAGGGACCGCAGGTACGGCGACGCCACCACGAGCTCGGGCGGATCCGTCGCGAGCCACTCCCCCACCGCGTGGGCCTGCCGCACGCCCAGCTCGCTCAGCGGCACATCGGCGTCGCGCTCGGCGATGTCGATGACCTCGTGGCCCGCGGCCTCGGCGGCCTCGCGGGCGACGTTGCCGGTGCTCTGGCCGTGGCGTACCAGGCCCACCCAGTCCAGTCGTGTCGTCACAGGTCCTCAGTACCCGAAACGCGCCGGTTTCACAGCAGCACCGGGCCCCACGGCGTGTCACGAGGCCGGCTGGTCAGAGGTCCTTGCGGTACACGAGGAAGTCGCACTCCGTCGCCAGCAGGGGCGCCAGGTGCGGGTAGGCCTCCTCGATCGTCGACTTCTCCTCGAGGCGGTAGCCCAGGCGCGAGTACCAGGCGGCGAGGAACGCCTTCGACGGGTGCGTGAACGACCGCGGCACCAGCAGCTCGAGCTGCATCCGCCGCCGGCCCAGCGCCCGGCAGCGGTTTTCGGCGAAGCGCACCAGCTCACGCCCGATGCCCGCGCCCTGCAGCTGCGGCGCGGCGGCCAGCAGGCCGAACTCGCCGACGCCGTCGGCGACCGTCCGCACGCGCACGCAGCCGACCACGCAGTCCGCCTGGCGCGCCACGGCGATCTCGCCGGCCGCGACGAGGCCCGCCACCTCGGCCGCGCTCGTCCGGTCCGCCTCGCCCGCCCACAGGCCGGCCTCGGCGGTCGCGTACACGGCGTTCACCAGGGCGGCGACTTCGGCCGCGAGCACC
Organism: Amycolatopsis sp. NPDC047767; assembly: GCF_040704195.1. Lineage (NCBI taxonomy): Bacteria > Bacillati > Actinomycetota > Actinomycetes > Pseudonocardiales > Pseudonocardiaceae > Amycolatopsis > Amycolatopsis sp. NPDC047767. Next base: position 48,182 of record NZ_JBEYSJ010000029.1, on the reverse strand, counting down.
GCGTCGGCCGCGGCGGACTGCGGCAGCATCTCGACCTCGACTGCGTCCAGGGCGCACCTCCTCGTCGGCCGCCCAGTGTACGAACCGATCACCGCCCGGCCGCACTGCCGACGAGCTACGAGTTCACCGCCGCGGAATCGGCCTCCACCGGCCGCGCCTCGCCGAACCCGCCGTACCGGCCGGCCTTCGCGCGCTTGCGCACCTCGTCGAAGTGCCGGTGCACGGCTTCGGCCGCGGCGTCGCCGTCTCGGGAGACCAGGGCGTCGACGATCACCTGGTGGCGCTTCGCCGTGCTCGCCGCAGACGACACCGGCCCGCCGAGCTCGCCCTCGGCCGCGCGGTAGACGTCCCAGAACAGCCCCGTGAGCTCGCGCGCCAGGTCGAAGCCCGCTTCGGCGCAGATGAGGTCGTGGAACTCCCGGTCGGCGACCGCGGCGTCAGGGCCTTTTCGGCGCATCCGCGCGACGCAGGCCTCCAGCTCGGCGATCAGCTCGGGGCGGTGCTCCAGGGCGACCCGCCGGGTCAGCTCCGTCTCGATCATCTCGCGGACCTCGAGCAGGTCGCGCAGGCGCCCGGCGTCGCTGGCGCCGCGAGTGCGCGTGCGGAACAGCAGCCACGTCTGCAGCGCCTCGGAGCCGGCCGAGCCGACGAAGGTGCCGTAGCCGTGGCGGATCTCGACGATGCCGAGCGCCTGCAGCGCCTTGATCGCCTCCCGGATCGAGTTGCGGCTCACGCCGATGTCTTCCATCAGGCTGAGTTCCGTGGGCATCGGCGCGCCCGGCGGGAGGTCGCGGTCGATGATCAGGTCGATGATCCGCTTGGTGATCTCTTCACTGCGTTGCGGGCGCGCCAAAACAGTCTCCCCGGATGTTTCTTTCCTTCGCTGGCACGTCGCCATCGGAGGACATCCTACGTCATACCTCGCCGATCTCGGCCCGGCGGCGAAAAGCCGGGTCCCCTTGACCGGTACCCGGAGGAGTTCTAGGGTTCGGCGCAGTCATAGGACGTCCCACGTCCTATGACCTCTGGTGGGCGAAACACACAGTCAGGAGACACCGATGTCCCGAACCGCCATGGGGACCGGCCCCTCGTTCGACCGGCGCACGCTGCTGCGCTACGCGGGCCTCGTGGGCGCCACCGCCGCCTTCTCCTCGACGCTGGCCGCGTGCGGCGGCCCCGCGTCGACGAACAAGACGGGCAGCTCCACCGACTCCCTCACCGCAGTGATCGGCTACGGCAACAACCAGTCCTGGGACCCGTTGCAGACCGCCTCGGCATTCTCCATGGCCGCCATCCTGCACAGCTACGAATCGCTCGTCGAAGGCGACCCCGTCACGCGCGCCCCGTTCCCCGGCCTCGCGAAGGCACTGCCGGCCGACGTGAGCGGCACCAGCATCAAGTTCGAGCTGCGCGACGGCGCCAAGTGGCACGACGGGCAGCCCGTGACCGCCGACGACGTGGTGTTCACCTACGCCCGCGCCCTGGACGCGAAGGAGAACGTGCTCATCCACAGCTTCTTCGCCCAGTGGCTGCAAGAGGTGAAGAAGGTCGACGACCACACCGTCGAGTTCGTGCTGAAGTTCCCCTTCCCGTACGCGCTGCAGCGGATCCAGATCTGCAAGATCCTGCCGAAGCACGTGTACGAGAACAACTGGCCGCTCGCCGCGGGCGGCAAGGTCGTGGGTTCCGGGCCGTACAAGGTCACCGAGCAGGCGCCGCTGTCGCACACCTCGTTCGAGAAGTTCGCCGACTACAACGGCCCCCGCCCCGCCGCGTACCAGAAGATGCTGTGGAAGTCCATTGTAGACTCCGCCCCGCGCGTGGCCGCGATCTCGGGCGCCAAGCCCGACGCGCAGATCGTGGAGAACATCCCGGCCGCCAACGCCGACCAGCTGCGCAAGGCCGGGCGCACCGTCGAGTTCGCCGACGGCGGCAACAATCTGTACCTGATGTTCAACACCGCCCACGCGCCCTTCGGCGACAAGCGCGTGCGCCAGGCGCTGCACTACGCCATCGACAAGAAGAAGATGATCGACATCGGCCTGCGCGGCACCGGCACCGCGGGCACGTCGTTCATCAACCCGAAGCTGCCGCAGTCGCAGCCGGCGTCGCAGAGCTTCACCTACGACCCGGCGAAGGCCAAGCAGCTGCTGGCCGAGGCCGGCGTCAGCAACCTGAAGATCTCCCTGTCCACCACCAACACCTCGCTCGTGCTCGACTGCGTGAAGGTGATCAAGGAGGGCTGGGACGCGATCGGCGTGGAGACCACTCTGGACTCCCAGGACACCAAGGCGCTGTTCTCCAAGCTGGACAACGGCAACGACTTCCAGGTCGTGTCCACCACGAACAACCCGATGCAGTTCGGCAACGACCCCGACCTGCTGATCCGCTACTACTACGACGCGCAGTCGCTGATGATGACGAAGTACGCGCGCTGGAACAACGCGGACACCCAGGCCCTGCTGGGGCTGCAGAACCAGGCCGCCGCGGAGCCCGACGAGACCAAGCGCAACGGGCTGTACAAGCAGCTGCTGGACCTGATCTCCGAGCAGGCCGTGATCTACCCGATCGTGTTCACCCAGCTCGGCACGGCGTGGGACCCGACGGCGATCACCGGCGTGCGCGCGCAGGGGTACCCCGGCATCTACCTCAACCAGGCCAAGCCGGTCTGACGCGGGAGGACCACCCACCGTGATCGTCGTCGTGCGGATGCTGGCCTCTCGCATCCTCGCCCTGATCCCGCTGCTGCTCGGCGTGATCCTGTTCGTGTTCATCGTGATGCAGTTCTCCCCCGTGGACCCGGCGCTCGCCGCGTTCAACGGGGCGAACGCGACCGAGGCGCAGCTGGAGCAGTTCCGCCAGGCCAACGGGCTGCTCGATCCCCTGCCCCTGCAGTACGTGCACTTCGTGTGGCACCTGCTGCAAGGCGACTTCGGCACCAGCGTGATCACCAAGGAGCCGGTGGGCCAGACCATCGCCACCGCGCTCCCGCTCACCGTGCAGCTCACGCTGTTCGGGCTCGTGATCGCGCTCGTGCTCTCGGTCGTGCTCGGTGTGACGTCGGCGCTGTTCCGCGGCCGCTGGCCCGACCACCTGATCCGGGTGGTCACGCTGGCGGGCGTCGCGGCGCCCGCGTTCTGGATCGCGCTGCTGCTCGTGCAGTGGCTCGCCGTGGGCAAGGGCCTGTTCCCCACCAGCGGTTACGTGAGCCCGGCCGACTCGGTGTCGGGCTGGCTCAACTCGCTGACGCTGCCGGCGATCTCGCTGTCGCTGCCGGTCGCCGCGCAGCTCACGCGCGTGATCCGCACGTCGATGGTCGAGGAGCTGGACAAGGACTACGTGCGCACGGCCCGCGGCGGCGGCCTGCCGCCCGTGGTCGTGGTGGGCCGCAACGTGCTGCGCAACGCGCTGGTCAACCCGCTCACCGTGCTCGGCCTGCGCGTGGGCTACCTGCTCGGCGGCGCGGTGGTGATCGAGACGATGTTCGCGCTGCCCGGCATGGGCCAGAACATGATCCAGGCCGTGCAGGACGGCGACACGGCGAAGGTCCAAGGGTTCGTGATCACCATCGCCGTGGGCTTCGTGCTCGTGAACCTCATCGTCGACGTGCTCTACCTCATCGCCAACCCGAGACTGCGGAGCCACTCCTGATGCGCCCCGTCCTGCACGCGAACCTCACCGACCGGCTCTCGCGGCCCGGGGTGCGGTTCCGGAAACTCCCGCCCACGTCGTGGCTCGCGCTCGGCCTGCTCGTGGTGCTCGCGCTCGTCGCGATCCTCGGCACGCTGCTGGCCACGCACAACCCCGACGCGCTCAGCACCGACACCGGCGGCCCGAGCGCCGAGCACTGGTTCGGCACCGACCAGTCGGGCCGCGACATCTTCTCGCGCCTGGTGGCCGGTACGCGCTGGTCGCTCGCGATCGGCCTCGGCGCCACCGTGCTCGCGCTCATCGCGGGTGTGGTGATCGGCTCGTTCGCCGCGACGTCCGGGCGCAAGACCGACGCCGTGGTGATGCGCGTGATGGACGTGATCATGGCGTTCCCCGGCATCGCGCTCGCCGCGGTGCTGGTGGCCGTGTTCGGCCGCGGCATCCTCGTGCTGATCCTCGCGATCGGGTTCCTCAACATGGCCCCGGTCGCGCGGGTGGTGCGGGCCAACGTGCTCGCGCAGTACGGCGAGGACTACGTGGCCGCCGAGCGCGTGCTCGGCGCGAAACGGCTGTTCATCCTCGCCCGCCACGTCGCGGTCAACTGCGCGGCGCCGATCCTCGTGTACTGCACGGTGACGGTGGCCGACGCGATCGTGTTCGAGGCGTCGCTGTCGTTCATCGGCGCCGGCATCCAGCCGCCCAACCCGTCGTGGGGCTCGGTGCTGGCCGACGGCAAGGACCTCGTGCTGACCGGCGGCTGGTGGGCCACGTTGTTCCCCGGCCTGCTGATCTTGATCACGGTGCTGGCGCTCAACATCCTGTCCGAGGGGATCTCCGACGCGTGGGCCGCGCCTTCGGCCCGCAACGCGAAGGCCGGCGAGGTCGCCAAGAAGATCGAGGCGGAGAAGGCGGCCGAGAACACCGCACCGGTGCTGCCGCTCGCGGGCCTGCTCGAGGCCGGCGAACGGCTGGCGGCCAAGGCCCGGGACCTCACCGGCCGCCGGGCCGTGCTGGAGGTGAAGGACCTCGCGATCAGCTTCCCCGACCGCCACAACGGCGTGAACGTGGTCGACGGCGTGTCCTTCACCGTGCGGTCCGGCGAGGTGCTGGGGCTGATCGGCGAGTCGGGGTGCGGCAAGTCGCTCACCGCGCTGTCGATCATGGGCCTGCAGCCGGCGGCCGCGCGGCTGTCCGGGGAGGTCCTGTTCGAGGGCGCCGACCTGCTCACCATGAAGGCGGGCACGCGGCGGCGCCACCTCGGCCACGACATCTCGATGATCTACCAGGACGCGCTGAGCTCCCTGAACCCGGCGATGACGATCCGCGCTCAGCTCAAGCAGTTCACCCGCCGCGGCGGCACGCGCACGCCGCAGGAGCTGCTGGAGCTGGTGAACCTGGATCCCGGCCGCACGCTGCGGTCCTACCCGCACGAGCTGTCGGGCGGACAGCGCCAGCGCGTGCTGATCGCCATGGCCCTGTCGCGCAGCCCGAAGCTGATCGTGGCCGACGAGCCGACCACGGCGCTCGACGTGACTGTGCAGGCGCAGATCATCAAGCTGCTGCTGCGCCTGCAGGAAGAGCTCGGCTTCGCGCTCATCCTGGTGTCGCACGACCTGGCGCTGGTCTCCGACGTCGCCGACCGCGTGGTCGTGATGTACGGCGGGCAGGTGGCCGAGACGGGTGCCACGGCGGAGGTCGTGGGCTCGCCGCGGCACCACTACACGCGCGGGCTGCTGTCCGCCGTGCTGTCGCTGGAGGAGAACGAGGCCACGCTCACCCAGATCAAGGGCGTCGTGCCCGCCCCGGCGGACTTCCCGCCCGGGTGCCGGTTCGCCGACCGCTGCCCGGCCGCGCGCGGCCACTGCTTCGAGGTGGCGCCGGAACCGGAAGGGAACGGCCACCTCGTGGCTTGCCACTACCCCGCCGAACGCACGACCCCGGCCGTCGTGGAAGGAGCCCAGGTATGACGCTGGTCGAAGTCGACGGCGTGCACGTGGTCCACCGCGTCCGCGCGGCGAGCCTGTTCGGGAGCGACAACGTCTACGCGCTCACCGACGCGGACCTGGAGATCGCCGCGGGCGAGACGGTGGGCGTGGTCGGCGAGTCCGGCTGCGGCAAGTCCACGCTCGCCAAAGTGCTCGTCGGGTTGCAGAAACCGACCCGGGGCACCGTCCGCTACGGCGGCAAGCCGCTGTCGGGGCTGCGCCCGGGCGAGCTGGGCCGCCAGGTCGGCATGGTGTTCCAGGACCCCGCCACGGCGCTCAACCGGCGGCTGCCCGTCGCGAAGATCCTGCGCGACCCGCTCGACGTGCACCACGTGGGCACGCCCGCCGAACGCGCCGAGCGCGTGCAGGAGCTGATGGGCCTGGTCGGCCTGCCGAGCAGCGTCGCGGACGCGTTGCCCGCGCAGCTTTCCGGCGGGCAACGCCAGCGCGTGGCCATCGCGCGGGCGCTGGCGCTGCGGCCGACGCTGTTGGTGGCCGACGAGCCGACGTCGGCGCTCGACGTGTCGGTGCGCGCGCAGATCCTCAACCTGCTCATCGACCTGCGCGAGAAGCTCGGTCTCGCCATGGTGTTCGTGTCGCACGACATCCAGACCGTGCGGCGCATGAGCGACCGGATCGTGACGATGTACCTCGGCCGGATCGTCGAAGAAGCCGCGGCCGAGGACCTGCCGGGCGACGCACGGCACCCGTACACGCGGGCGCTGTTCTCGGCCACGCCGAGCCTGCTGCACCCCGTCGAGCCGATCGTCCTCAGTGGACCCGTGCCCTCGGCGACCGCGCCGCCGAGCGGCTGCGCGTTCCACACCCGCTGCCCGAAGGCCACGGCCGAGTGCGCGTCGGCGCTGCCGCCGCTCACCGAAGCCGCCGGGCACAGCTACCGCTGCATCCACCCAGAGATCACCACCGGAGTGAACGCCTCATGACCGCGACGAAGTTCGCCGGCATCATCCCCCCGCTGTGCACGCCGTTCAACGACGACTTCACCGTGGACACCGACTCGCTGCGGCGCCACATCGAGTTCCAGCTCGACGCCGGCGTCCACGGCGTCTTCGTGCTCGGCTCGTCCAGCGAGGTCGCCTTCCTGCCCGACGCACAGCGCCGCGTGACGATCGAGACGGCCGTGGACCAGGTCGCCGGCCGCGTGCCGGTGCTGGCCGGCTGTATCGACATGACGACCTTGCGCGTGGCCGAGCACGTGAAGACCGCCGAGGAGGCGGGCGCCGACGCCATCGTCGTCACCGCCCCGTACTACACGCGCACGCACGTGGCCGAGATCGACCGCCACTTCCGGCTGCTGCACGAGAAGACGGCACTGCCGATCTTCGCCTACGACATCCCCGTGGCGGTGCACACGAAGCTCGACCGCGAGCTCGTGCTGAGCCTCGCGGCCGACGGCGTGATCGCCGGCCTGAAGGACTCCAGCGGCGACGAGGCCGGCTTCCGCTACGTGCTCAAGGAACGGCGCGAACGCGGTCTCGACACCTTCGCCGTCTTCACCGGCTCGGAGCTGCTCGTGGACTCCGCGCTCGCGCTGGGCGCGGACGGCGCGGTGCCCGGGCTCGGCAACGTCGACCCGGTCGGCTACGTGCTGATCCACGACCACGTCCGCTCCGGCAACCCCCACGCGGCGCGGCGCGAGCAGGACCGGTTGCTGACGCTGTTCACCATCACCGACGTCGCGCCGCCGAGCCGGATGGGACGCGGCTCGGCGGCGCTCGGCGCGTTCAAGGCGTCGATGAAGATGCGCGGGTTCATCGACAACGCCGTGATGGCGCCGCCGCAGCTGCCGCTCAACGGCGACGAGCTGCTGCGCATCAAGGAGAAGCTGGCGGAAGCGGGGCTGCTCTAGATGGACCGCGTCTACTACGGCGGCGACTACAACCCGGAGCACTGGTCCCCCGAGGTGTGGGACGAGGACCTGAAGCTCATGGCCGAGGCGTCGGTCTCGATGGTCACGGTCGGGATCTTCTCGTGGGCGCAGGTGGAACCGCGCCCCGGCGAGTACGACTTCGGCTGGTTCGACACGGTGCTGGACAAGCTCGCGGCCGGGAGTGTGGACGCGTGCCTGGCCACCATGACGGCGTCGCCGCCGCCGTGGCTTTCCCACCGCCATCCCGAAATCCTGCCCGTGCGCGTGGACGGGACCCGGCTTTCGGCGGGAGCGCGGCAGCAGTTCTGCCCGTCGAGCCCCGTGTACCGCGAGCACGCGGCCCGGCTGGTGGAGCAGGTGGCCACGCGGTACGCCGGGCACCCGGCGCTGAAGATGTGGCACATCGGCAACGAGTTCGGCTGCCACATCCGGGCGTGCTACTGCGACGTCTCGGCCGCCGCGTTCCGCGAGTGGCTGCGCGAGCGGTACCAGAGCGTCGAGGCGCTGAACGCGGCCTGGAGCACCACGTTCTGGTCGCAGCGTTACGACGACTGGGCCGAGATCGAGCCGCCGCGCGTGGCCCCGACGTTCCCGAACCCCGCGCAGCAGCTGGACTACCGCCGGTTCTCCTCCGACGCGTCGCTCGGCTGTTACCTCACCGAGCGCGAGGTGCTTTCGCGGGTGACGCCGGACGTGCCGGTGACGACCAACTTCGTCGGCCTGGTGCAGAAAGCGCTCGACTGGCATTCCTGGACACCGCACGAGGACGTGGTGAGCCTGGACTCCTACCCCGATCCCTACGATCCGCGCGGGCACGTCGAAGCGGCGTTCGCCTACGACCTCGTCCGGTCCACGAAGGACGGACAGCCGTGGCTGCTGCTGGAGCAGGCCCCGAGCGCGGTGAACTGGCGCACACGCAACGGCCCCAAGCCACCGGGCTCGATGCGGCTGGGCAGCTGGCAGGCCGTGGCGCGCGGCGCCGACGCCGTGCTGTTCTTCCAGTGGCGCCAGACCGCCGGCGGCGCCGAGAAATTCCACTCCGCGATGGTGCCGCACGGCGGGCGCGACACCCGCACGTACCGCGAGGTGGCCGACCTCGGCCGGGAGCTGGCGTCGGTGCCGCAGCTCGCCGGCAGCCGCGTGAAGGCCGACGTCGCGATCCTGCACGACTGGAACAGCTGGTGGGCCCTGGAGCTCGACTCGCACCCGTCGGACGACCTGCGCCAGCTCGACGCGCACCTCGCGCACTACGCGCCGCTCTTCGACGCCAACGTGACGTGTGACGTCGTGCGCCCGACCTGCGAACTGTCCGGGTACAAGCTCGTGGTGGTGCCGAACCTGTACCTGATGGACGCGGGCGTCGCGGAGAACCTGCGGTCCTATGTGGCCGGTGGCGGGCACCTGGTGGTGTCGTTCTTCTCCGGCATCGTCGACGAGAACGACCGCGCCTACCTCGGCGGGTACCCGGCGCCGTTGCGGGACGTGCTGGGCTTGAAGGTCGACGAGTTCCGGCCGCTGCCCGAGGGCGGTTCGATCGGGCTCTCGCTCGAGGGGTCTTCCGCCACCATCTGGTCGGAGTGGGTGGAGACCGAGGGCGCGGTCGTGGTCGCGACCTTCGGTGAAGGTGAGCTCGCGGGCCGCCCGGCCGTCACGCGGAACCCCTTCGGCGCCGGCGTCGCCTGGTACCTCGCCACCCGGCCCGACGCGGCCGCGATGCGCGCGTTGTTCGACCGGATCACCGCCGAGGCCGGGGTTTCACCCGTGCTGCCCGGCCTGCCCGAAGGTGTCCAGGCCGTGGTCCGGCACGGCGCCGAGGGCCAGTACCTGTTCCTGCTCAACCACGGCGCCGAGGCGACGACGGTCACGTTGGCCTCGCCCGCGCCCGATCTGCTCACCGATCCCGGCCGCTCGACGGAAGCGGTGCTCCTCGCGCCGCGTGGGGTGGCCGTTCTACTGGGGAGTTTCACTTAGCCGAAGGGAAGAACGGGACATGAGACCGATCATCCGCTGGGCACTCGCGTTCGCGGTGCTGGTGTCCGGCGTGAACGCGGCGGCGGCCGCGCAAGCCGCGCCGGCACCGGTTCCGCAGTTCGACCAGCAGGTGCTCTTCAACCCACACCAGGAGACGGGTTACGCCTGTTTCCGCATCCCGGCCATCGTCCGCAGCACGCACGGCACCCTGCTCGCGTTCGCCGAGGGCCGGCGCGACAACTGCGGCGACACCGGCGACATCGACCTCGTGCTCAAGCGCTCCACCGACGGTGGGCAGACGTGGTCGCCGCTGCAGGTCGTCAACCCCGGTGGCGGCGACACACACGGCAACCCGGTGCCCATCGTGGACAGTCGCACGGGCCGGATCGTGCTGATCACCACGTACAACAAGGGCCGCGACGACGACAAAGCCTGCGACGTGCCCTGTCCGCGGACGCCGCACTCGCAGTACAGCGACGACGACGGCCTGACCTGGTCGGCGCCGGTCGACATCAGCGCGCAGGCGAAGCTGCCGGCGTGGGACTCGTGGTACGCCTCGGGACCGGTGCACGGCATCCAGCTCACGAAGGGCCGCCACGCGGGCCGGCTGGTGTTCGGCGTGAACGCGGAACGCAGCGACGGCACCAATTCCATCGAGAACTACGCGGCGCTGATCTACAGCGACGACTCCGGGCGCAGCTGGCACGTCGGCGCCGTCGACAGCTACCCGCATCCGGTGGGCGGCACGTATGCGCAGAAGCCTTCGGAGGTCAGCGTCGTCGAGCTGCCGGACGGCACGATCTACGCCGGCGGGCGAGAACAGGGCGGCACCGACGTCGGCAACCGCGACTACGCGCTGAGCCGCGACGGTGGCCAGACGTTCAGCAAGCGCTTCACCACCATCCCCGACCTGGTGACACCGATGGTGCAGGGGTCCCTGCTGCGCCTGCAACGGCCGGGCGGCGAGCGGATCCTGTTCGCCTCGCCGTCGGACACCGACCGCCGGCGCTGGATGATGGTCCGCTCGTCCTACGACAACGGCCGCACGTGGGAGGACGCGGAGCAGGGCACCCGGGTGACCAGCGACTGGTCCGGCTACTCCGACCTCGTGCAGCTGAGCGGCCCGCTTGAGCGTGACGCGAAGATCGGCCTGATGTACGAGGGCGGCGCGGTCGACGCCCGTGACGAGATCCGCTTCGCGCGCTTCGACGAGAACTACCTGGGGTGGCAGCGTTCCGCCGGCCCGACGACCCCGGACGTGGCCCGGCCGGGCGCCGTCGCGTACGTGCTCGGGGGTGCGTCGGTGTCCCACGGTGCGCTGCAGCTCGACGGGGTCGACGACTTCGTGCGGGTGCCTTTCGATTGGTCGCAGCTGCCGGGTTCGGGTGACTTCACCTTCACGACGTCGTTCGACTACGGCGCTTCGAAGGACCCGCAGGCGTTGCTGTGGCTCGGCGGCATGGGCACCACGGCGCCACAGCTGTGGCTGCGTGGTGAACCCGCGTCGCACCGGCTCATCGCCATGATGACCACGGCGGCGGGCAGCAAGTCGGTGACCACCACGCAGGCCTACGACGACCAGCAGTGGCACCACCTCGCGCTCGAACGCACCGGCGGCCGGCTGAAGATCTGGGTCGACGGCGTGCTCGCCGCGGCCGGACCGGACTCGCCCGGTTCGGTCAGCGAGACCGTCTCGTTCCAGCTCCAGCTCGGCGAACGGCTCGACGGCGCCTACCACTTCGCCGGCTCCCTCGACGACACGCGGCTCTACCGCCGGGCGCTGTCAGAGTCCGAAGTGGACGCTGTCGCGGCCGGCCGGACGGTGCGCCCGGGTCCGGTGGTGCAGCTGCCGTTCGACCGGGTGCGCTGAGGTTCTGTTCTTGAAGGGCGCCTTGAGGGACCTTCCTCAAGGCGCCCTTCACTACTTCAGCACCAGATAGGGCGCCACGGCGACCAACGCGACCACGAGCGCGATCCGCAGCCGTTTCGTCGGCAACGCGTGCGCGATCTTCCAGCCGACGACCACCCCCGCCAGCTCCGGCACCCCGACGACGGCCGCCAGCCGCCAGTCGATGGCCCCGCTCGCGAGATACCCGACCGCCCCGGCCGTCGCGATCACCACCGACTGCACCTGCGCCGCCGCCAGCGCCTCCAGCATCGGCAGCCCCACCACCACCAGCACCGGCACGGTCAGCATCGGCCCACCCACACCCACCAGCCCCGCCGCAACCGCCACCGCCGCGCCGATCCCCAGCACCAAACCCGCCGACGGCTCCCGCTCCGCCGCCGGCCGCCGCACCACCACCAACGCCGCCACCACAACGGCGAACACCCCGAGCACCACCCCGAACCACCGCGCGGACACCAGCGAATTCAGCAGCACCCCCACCGGCGTCCCGACAACGGCGACACCCGCCAGCAGCACCGCGACCCGCCTCGTGTGCCGCTCCCGCAACTGCCCGGACCGCACATAGGCCGCGCTCCCGGCCAGCCCCGTCGCCACATGCGTCACGATCGCCGTCCCCGCCACCTGCGCCGGCCCCAACGGCGTCAGCAAGAACAACGCGATCGTCGGCAGAACCCCACCCGGCCCGATCGCCGTGATCCCGATCCCGCCGGCCAGCCCGAAAAGCGCCAGCAGAACGTCGGTGGTCACGCTCGTCATGCCCGTCCCCCGGCCAGGACCGCACCCGACCGCGCCGGCAGCCACACCCCGCCGCCCACCGCCTTGCGCGCGGCGGCCGGCCGCCGCGCGCCAGATCGAACCGCAAAGCGAGACCATGCACGGCAGCCGATCGCCAAACGCCCCATGCCAGCATCCGGGGCAAGACCTCGGAACGCCGGCGGCACTGCGCCGCCGGCCGCCCTGCGGCGCGCAACCGGCCGCAGCGGACCGAACCGAGCCGCGAATCGAAGCCATGCACGGCAGCCAATCGCCATACCCGTCATGTCGGTCCCCCGACCAGGACCGCACCCGACCGCGCCGGCAGGTGGACCGACCGCGTTCCACCGCTCGCCGTCGTGCGGCGCGCGACCGGTCGCGGCGAGCCAGGCCGAGCCGCGAAACCAAGCCGGGCGTGGCAGCCGATCGTCGTGCTCGTCATGCCGGGCCCCGGTGCAGTGTCGCGCGCAAGGTGAGTCGGTCCGCGCGGATGTGGAGGGTTTCGGCGTCGACGGGGCGGCCGTCGTCGAGGTGGGTGAGGCGGTCGAGGGCGAAGACGGCCGTGCCGGGGGTGATGTCCAGCAACGCGGCGGTGTCCGGGCCGGCGGTGACGGCGTGGACCACCACGTCGGCGCGGCCGAGGCGGCGGCCGCTGGTTTCCTCGATGAGGGCGAACAGGTCGCGGCCCGCGAGGTCGTGGTCGAGCAAGGGGACGCCGATGTCGGCGGTCAGGTAGGTGGTGTCCAGTGACAGCGGCGCTCCGCCGAGGCGGCGCAGGCGTTCCAGGTGAACGACGGGCGCGCCGGGGACCAGCGCCAGCCGCTCGGCGATGGCGGGCGGGGGCGTGACGATGGCGGCCGAGCGGACCTCGTTCACGACGTCGCCGTAGCCGTCGAGGGCTTCGGCGAGGCCGGCGAGCCGGTCGAGGCCGTGGCCGTACTTCGGGTGCACCACCAGCGTTCCGACGCCCTGGCGCCGCTCGACGAGGCCTTCGGCGCGGAGCAGGCCGAGGGCCTCGCGCACGGCGTTGCGGGTGGCGCCGAGCTGGGTGCCGAGGGTGTGCTCGTCGGGCAGCGGGCCGTCGTCGAAGGCGCCCGCGGTGATGCGCTGGCGCAGGACGTCGGCGATCTGCCGGGCACGCTCGGCGCGGGGCCGGGAAGACGTAGGTTCCACCTGCGCGACCGTACCCGGATCCGCATTACGCCAGAGTTACGCCACCCACCCTGACCTGCGTAAACTCGGTGACCAGCGGCAAAGACCGAAACCTGAGGAGTTCCGCCACCGCCGCCGGATCGCAACCCGGCAGACCTTGCGAAAAAGATCTATCTGTGCTATCCTTGCACTATTCCTGAGCTAGGGTCGGCCCGTGACCGAACCCAGCTTCACGGCCCTCACCGCGGCCGCCGCTCGCGCCGCGCACCTGATCGTCGACGCGGAGCCCAAGATCTTCACCGACGAGTTCGCCGCACCCCTGCTCGGCGACTACGGCGACCAGCTCCTCGCCTACCACCGCGACAACCCCGAAGACCCGATCCTCGCCGGCGGCCGCACCCAGGTGCTCTGCCGCGGCCGCTACACCGAGGCCCAGTCAGCGCCCCAGAGCGTGGTCCTCGGCGCCGGCCTCGACACCTCCGCGTACCGCGCGCCGCACACCCACGTGTTCGAAGTGGACCTCCCGCGCACGCAGGAGTGGAAACGCGCACAGCTGGCGAACGCGGACCTCCCCGAACCCGCGAACCGCACCTTCGTCCCGCTGGACCTCACGACCGGCGACCTCCTCGAAGCCCTCGTCAAGCACGGCTTCGACCTCGCCCGCCCGGCGCTGGTCAGCTGGCTCGGCGTCACGATGTACCTCACCGAAGCCGCCATCACCCGCACGCTGCGCGCCGTCGCCGGCCTCGCCCCGGGCACGCAGCTCGTCGCCGACTACGTGCTCCCGGCGCCCCTGCGGAACGACGCCGGCGCGCACTACGCCGACGCCGTCTCCCAGGTCGCCGAACGAGCCGGCGAACCCTGGCGCAGCTGCTTCTCCCCCGCCGAGCTCACGGACCTGCTGCGGGACAACGGCTTCGGCACCGTCCGGCACGTCCACCAGCGCGACCACGACGTGTGGCCGCGCCGCGACGCCCTGCGTCCCGCGGAGCTGTTCGTGCTCGCCCACGCGAGGGTCCAGCTGTAGTGCCGCCGGGCGCTGGGTGGGTGGCCGTCGAGGGCGGTGCGTGCCCGGTGGTGGTTGCAGGCGTGGAGGAAGCCGGGTACTGCTTCGACTCGTTCGTGTGAGCTGGTGAAGGGTTGGGCGTCGGCCCATTCTTCGGTGAGGGCGTCGTGCCAGGCGCGGGAGCGGCGGTAGGTCAACGCGTTGCCGGTCATGAGGCGTTCGATGCGACGGTGGGCCACGAAGACCTCCGGTGTGATCGCTGATGGCGTCAGACACCAGCACCCCACACGGAGGTCTTCGTCGTGATCGACCCGACGCGCCGCTCGACCGTCAACAACGTCCACGGTCACCACAGCTGGCGGAACCTCAACCGCACATGCTGCCCAGGCTCGAGGTCCAGCCCCACCACATGCCGTACTCGGCGAGGTTGCCCGCGTCGTTGAGGTGGATGTTGTCCGACGTCCACGGGCTGGGGTTGGGCAGGTTCGCCGAGCCGGCCGGCGGGATGTACTGGCGCATGTCCACGAGCGCCGTGCCCTTCGCGACCGCCGTCTGGTAGATCACCGACGCGTACTGGTCCCAGGTGTACTTCTGGGTGTTGCCGCCGTACGGGTTCGGCGTCCACTTGAGCTGGGCGTAGATCGACATGAGGATGTCGACACCCCCCGGACGGGAGGCGCGGATGCCGTCGATGACGTTGTTCAGATCGGTCTGGAACTTCGCCGGGTCGACCTGCGCCCACAGGTCGTTGCCGCCGAGGTCGACGAGGACCAGGTCGGGCTGCTTGGCGGCCATGTCGGCCATCGCGCCGGTCGTGCCTGCCCAGCGGCCGCCGGGCAGGTAGTCGGCGGCGAGGGCGCCGTTGTGCGAGTAGTTCTGCACGTTGGTCTGCCACTGGGCGCGGAGGCTGTCCGCGAACTTCGTGGTCCAGCCGTAAGTGGTGGAAGACCACGTGTCCGTGGTGGACTGGTAGCCGGTCGAGCCGTAACCCGTGTCGGCCGAAGTGCCGATGATGGCAACGTTGGCCTTACGGGCGCACCAGCTTCTTTCCTGGGCGGCGTCGGCGGAGGGGACGACCGCGGACATGCCGATGCCGAGAACGATCAGGGTCAGGACCGCGGTGAATCTGGCGATCGTGGTTTTGCGCATCGTCGGGGGACCTTTCGGGGATGCGGGAGCGTCTGCGCCTGAATCGCTCCACACCGGACAGTTGTTACCCGATCAGGTGAGCTTCGGCTGCGAACCGCGATCGTCCGGGCAGCCGGTATGCCCGCGCGTTACCCCGAACGAAGTGCACGAAACGTTTTCTTTCCGGGGTCACCCACCGGCACAACGGAGAGTTGCCGTGATCGACGACACGTCCGACGGTGGAGATCACCAGCGGAAATCCCAGTGAGAGAGGACGTGAGTGTCATGGCCGGCACCCTGCAGCCCCAGCAACTGATGGACAGCGCGGTGGTGGACCCGGATGGCAACAAGATCGGCAAGGTCGGCAACGTCTACCTCGCCGACACCACCCGGGAACCCGAGTGGATCACCGTGAAAACCGGGTTGTTCGGCAGTAAGGAGAGCTTCGTGCCGCTCTCGGGCGCGAACGTCGACAACGACGGGATCCACGTGAACGTCGCGAAGGACCAGGTCTCGGAGGCGCCGCGGATCGACGCCGACGGGCACCTGTCGTCCACGGAGAGCGCCGAGCTTTACCGCCACTACGGCCTGCCGATGCCGCGCACGGCACCCGACGCGAATGCGGGCCGGAGCAACCAGGACAGGGCCGCGGGCCGCGGGAAGCAGGACACGGCGGCCGGCCGGGGCAAAATGGACACTGCCGCCGGCCGCGGCACGCACGGTCGTGGCGAGCGCTCGATGGCTGACGCCGGCTCGGGCACCCGCGGCGAGGAGATGATCCGGTCCGAGGAGCGCCTGCACGTCGGTACCGAGCAGGTGGAGACCGGGCACGTGCGGTTGCGCAAGTACGTCGTGACCGAAGAGCAGCAGGTCACGGTCCCGGTGAGCCACGAGGAGGTCCGCCTGGAGCGCGAGCCCATCACCGAAGCGCGCGGCGGAACCGGTCGCGCCGAGCTGGGCGAGCAGGAGCAGGACGTGGTGCTGCACGCCGAGAAACCGGTCATCAGCAAGGAAACCGTACCCGTCGAGCGCGCGCGGCTGAACACCGAGACGGTCACCGAGGAGCAGACCGTGACGGGCGAGGTCCGCAAGGAGCAGTTCGACGTGCAGGACGACGCCGGGAAGCGCAAGCACTGACGCCCGGAATACCCGCCTCCCGCTCCCGGTTCAGTTGATGCATCAACTTCGGGAGCGGGAGGCGGTCATGCAGTTCGGGATCTTCACGGTGGGCGATGTGGCGCGCGACCCCGTGTCGGGGCAGACGCCGAGCGAGGACGAGCGGCTCAAACGCATGATCGAGACCGCCGTGCGCGCGGAGCAGGCCGGGCTCGACGTGTTCGCGATGGGTGAGCACCACAACCCGCCGTTCGTGCCGTCCTCGCCCACGACCGTGCTCGGGTTCATCGCCGCGCAGACCAGCCGCATCCTGCTCTCGACCTCCACGACGCTCATCACCACCAACGACCCGGTGAAGCTCGCCGAGGACTACGCGATGCTCCAGCACCTCGCCGACGGCCGCGTCGACCTCATGATGGGCCGCGGCAACACCGGCCCCGTCTACCCGTGGTTCGGCAAGGACATCCGCGACGGGATCGCGCTCGCGGTGGAGAATTACGCCCTGCTGCGCCGGCTCTGGCGGGAGGAGCTCGTGGACTGGGAAGGCAAGTTCCGCACCCCGCTGCAGGGCTTCACCGCCACCCCGCGCCCGCTCGACGGCGTGCCCCCGTTCGTCTGGCACGGCTCGATCCGCAGCCCGCAGATCGCCGAACAGGCCGCCTACTACGGTGACGGTTTCTTCCACAACAACATCTTCTGGCCCGCGGACCACACGCGGCGGATGATCGAGCTCTACCGCACCCGCTTCGAACACTACGGCCACGGCACGGCCCAGGAAGCCATCGTCGGGCTCGGCGGTCAGACGTACCTGCGCCCGAACTCCCAGGACGCGATCCGTGAGTTCCGGCCGTACTTCGACCACTCCCCCATCTACGGCGGTGGCCCGTCGCTCGAGGAAACGATGGACCAGACCCCGCTCTCGGTCGGCAGCCCGCAGCAGGTCATCGAACGCACTCTCGCGTTCCGCGACTACGCCGGGGACTACCAGCGCCAGCTCTTCGCCGTCGACGGCATGGGGCTGCCGCACAAGGCGGTGCTGGAACAGATCGACATCCTCGGCGAGCAAGTGGTTCCCGTGCTGCGCGCGGAGTTCGCCAAGAATCGACCGGCGAACGTCCCGGACGCCCCGACGCACGCCTCCCTCGTGGCGGCGGCCGACCGGGCCTAGATCGCCGATTCTCCCTTGCCCAGCACCACGATCCCGCCCGGGCTCACGTGGTAGTGCTCGCGGTCGCGGGCCAGGTCGACGCCGATGTGGGCGCCCGGCGGGACGACGACGTTCTTGTCGAGAATCGCCCGGCGCACCACGGCGCCGCGGCCGATGCGGGCGCCGTCCAGGATCACCGAGCCCTGGACGACCGCGCCGTTTTCGACGACGACGTCCGGGGAGAGCACGGAGTCCACGACCTGCGCGCCGGAGATGATGCAGCCGTTGCTGATGATCGACTGCCCGGCGGTGCCGCCCTCCACGAACTTCGCCGCGGCGCGCTGTCCCGGGTAGGACAGGATCGGCCACTTGCGGTTGTAGAGGTTGAAGATCGGGTACGTCGAGATCAGGTCGGTGTGGGCGTCGTAGTAGCTGTCGATGGTCCCGACATCACGCCAGTAGCCGTGGTCGCGCTCGCTCTCACCGGGGACGACGTTGCCGCTGAAGTTGTAGACGGCCGCCTGGCCCTTGTCCACGAGCGCGGGGATGATGTCGCGGCCCATGTCGTGTTTGGACCCGACGTTCTTCGAGTCCGCGTGCAGCGCGTCGAGCATCACCTGAGTGGTGAATACGTAGTTGCCCATCGACACGTACGCCTCGTCGGGCGAGTCCGGCAGGCCCGGCGGGTCCTGGGGCTTTTCGAGGAACGCGTCGATCTTCGTGCCGTCGCCGGTCTGGATCACGCCGAACGCGCTCGCCTCCGCGCGCGGCACGCGGATGCCCGCCACGGTCACCCCGGCGCCCGACGCGATGTGCTCGTCGATCATCTGGCGCGGGTCCATGCGGTAGATGTTGTCGGCGCCGAACACCGCGATGTAGGCGGGAGACTCGTCGTAGACCAGGTTGAGGCTCTGGTGGATCGCGTCGGCGCTGCCCTGGAACCACCGCGGGCCCAGACGCTGCTGCGCGGGCACCGGCGTCACGTACTCGCCGGTCAGCGAGGAGAGCCGCCACGTGGTGGAGATGTGGCGGTCGAGCGAGTGCGACTTGTACTGCGTGAGCACGCAGATCCGCCGGATCCCGCCGTGGACGAGGTTGGAGAGCACGAAGTCGATGAGGCGGTGCACCCCGCCGAAGGGCACCGCGGGTTTGGCCCGGTCGGCCGTGAGCGGCATCAGCCGCTTGCCCTCGCCACCGGCCAGCACGATCCCCAGGACATCCGATCCGTCGATCACGAAACCCTCCCGCACGCCTCGTAGATCGCGACCGTCCTCGCGGCGATCGCCGCCCAGCCGAACTCTCCCACGGCGCGGTCGCGCCCGGCCAGGCCCAGCGCGGCGGCCCGGGCGGGATCCGCGACCAGCTCGTTGATCCGCCGCGCGAGCCCCGCCTCGAACGCCGCGGTGTCGTTCTCGTCGTAGTGCACGAGCAGTCCCGTCGCGCCGTCGTCGACGACCTCGGGGATCCCGCCGACGTCGCTGGCCACCACGGCCGTGCCGCACGCCATCGCCTCGAGGTTCACGATGCCCAGCGGCTCGTACACCGACGGGCAGACGAACACCGTCGCGTGCGTCAGCAGCTGCACGACCTCGGGGCGCGGCAGCATCTCGGGAATCCAGTGCACACCGGTGCGCTTCTCCTGCAGCTCGGCGACGAGGCCGCGGAACTCGGCGTCGAGCTCCGGTGTGTCGGCCCCGCCGGCGCACAGCACCAGCTGCAGGTCCTCGGCGAGCTCCGAGCCGGCGCGCACGAGGTGCGGCACGCCCTTCTGCCGCGTGATGCGCCCGACGAACAGCGCATACGGCCGGTCCGGGTCGATGCCGTGCTTGGCCAGCACGTCACGGCCGGGGTCGGGACGGTAGAGCGTGGTGTCGATCCCGTTGTGCACCACGTGCACCCGCGAGGGGTCGACGGCCGGGTACGCGGTCAGCACGTCTTCGCGCATGCCCGCGCTCACGGCGATGATCGCGTCGGCCGCCTCGTACGCGTCCTTCTCGATCCACGAGGACACGCGGTAGCCGCCGCCCAGCTGCTCGGCCTTCCACGGACGCAGTGGTTCGAGCGAATGCGCGGTGATCACGTGCGGGATGCCGTGGGCGAGCTTCGCGAGGTGGCCGCCGAGGTTCGCGTACCAGGTGTGGCTGTGGGCGAGATCGTGCCCGGCCAGCGCGTCGGCCATCGACACGGCGATGTCCATGGTCGCGAACGCGGTCTGGGCGTAGCCGTGGAGGTCGCGGTGGCCGTGGGCGCCGTCGTCGCGGTCCGGTCCCCAGCAGTGCACGTCCAGGTCGACCAGCGACCGAAGTTCGCGGGCGAGGAACTCGACGTGCACCCCCGCTCCACCGTAGACGTCCGGCGGGTACTCCCGGGTGAGCAGGCCGACCTTCATGCCCCGACCCTAAACGGCGCGGCCCGGGAAGTGCAGTACGGGGAAGCGACCAATCCGTGTCGTGATCGACTCACTTCGCGTTCGTCCCGATGACCGGACCGATCCGGTCGGCGGCGGGCAGGCGCAGCCCGTGGTGCGCGAGCTCGCGCGCGGCCAGGTCCGCGACGACGTCGGGATCGCGTTCGCGCCAGCCCGTGGTGAGATCGCCCGCGCGGACCTTGCGCGGCAGGGGCCGCGTGACGAGCGCGCGCAACGCGAGCAGGTCGAGTCCTTCGGCGCCCTGGCGACGCAGCCGGGCCGCCGCCGTGGCGCCGCGCGTGAAGCGCCACCGCAGCGGCAGCCACGAGACCAGCAGGAACACCAGCGGCACGGAGACCACCAGCACCGCGAGCCACCACGCGAGGTCCTCGACGGCGGTGATCTGCCAATGGCCCGCGTCGGCGAGTTCGGTGCCCGCGGCCGAGCCGGAGTGCAGCGCGTCGGCGAGCGGGTGGCCGATCAACGGCACCTGGCCGGCCTTGTCTGCGGCCGAGTCGAACGTGGCGCGCAGCCCGGAACCCGCGTCGACGAGCCCGTCGCCCGGCGCGCGCAAGCGCATCACCTCGTCGTACGCGCGCGCGGCCAGCCACACGGCGAACGCGAGCAGCCCGAACGCGAACACGTCGCTGAGCACCTGCGCGGTGCGGCGGACCGGGCGGTCGGCGTAGACCTTCATCGGGGCCCCTCACTCTCGCGGCCCCGGCCAACTACCCGGGCCGCCACCCGGCGAATCACGATTACTCCTTGTGCAGCAACGGCTTCCGCTCGCCGACGACCACCGTCGCCCCGAGATCTTCCGATTCTTCGACCCACGCGCGCAGCCCCACCTGCGCCAATGCCGCGACGGCCGGCTCCGCCTGCCGCTCGCTCGTCTCGAACAGCACGCGGCCGCCGGGCGCCAGCCACTGCGGCGCCTCCGTGACGACGCGCCGCAGCACGTCGAGCCCGTCGGCTCCCCCGTCCAGCGCCACGAGCGGCTCGTGCTCACGCGCCTCGGGCGGCAGCAGCGCGACCTCGCCGCTGGGCACGTACGGCACGTTCGAAATCAGCACCTCGACCCGGCCGCGCAACCGCTCGGGCAAAGGTTCGAACAGGTCACCTTCGTAAACCGCACCGTCGACGTTCGACCGCGCACACCGCACCGCCACCGGATCGACATCCGCTGCGTGGAGTTCCACGCCGGGCACCTCGGCCGCCACCGTCGCCCCGAGCGCGCCGGACCCGCAGCACAGGTCGAGCACGACCGCGCCCGGCCGCGCGAACCCGGCCGCCAGCCGCACGAGCAGCTCGGTGCGGTGCCGCGGCACGAACACGCCCTCGGCCACCACGAACCGCCGCCCCGCGAACTCCGCCCAGCCGACCACGTACTCCAGCGGCTCGCCCTCGACGCGCCGCCGCACCAACGTCTCCAGCGCCGCCGCGTCCCCCGCCGCCGCCTCGCCGAGCACCCGCGCCTCCTCCTCGGCGAACACACAGCCCGCCGCCCTCAACCGCGCGACCACCGACTCGACATCCCCGGACCCGAACAACCAGAAGCCTTTCCACCACACGAAGAAACTGCTCGAACCTCGGCAATCGACCACTGTAGTGACCCTCGGCCTTCGGCAATGCCGTCCCCTGGCGGGTCGCAGCGGCCTTCGGGATCGAGCGCAGCACGATCACCGGGCTCGACATCGGCACCGATCCCGCGAACGCCCGGCGGAACTGGAAATCTCGATGCTCTGAAACGCTCAGCCGCCGGCACGAAAACGTCCGGGGAAATTCAGCCAGGAGGCCTTGCCAGGAGAGCAACCGTTCTCCCCCGGGTCGCACGCTCAGGCACCGTCAACCGGGTAATCTGACCAGACGCTTGTACCAGTTTTTCTCCCGGAAGGCGGTGATCCGCAGGTGGCGGCCACCCGGCCCACCGTCTCGCGACGGCGCGAACTGGCGCACACGAGTGCGCGGTCGCTGCTCATGACGGTGCTCGGCGAGTACGTGCTGCCTCGCCAGGAGCCGGTCTGGACGTCGTCGCTGGTCGACGCCCTCGCGTTGTTCAAGGTCGAGGAGAAGTCGGCCCGCCAGGCGCTCGCCCGCGCGTCCGGCGAGGGCTGGCTGAAGTCCGAACGCGCGGGCCGGCGCGTGCGCTGGCTGCTGACGCCGCCGGGGCGCCGTCTGCTGAGCGAAGGCGCCGAGCGCATCTACGGCTTCGGCCGGCAGACCGGTGAGTGGGACCGCACGTGGCTGGTGCTGCTCGTGTCGGTGCCCGAATCCCAGCGCGACCTGCGCCACCGCATGCGCACGCGGCTGAGCTGGGCGGGCTTCGGCTCGCCCGCGCCGGGTGTGTGGATCAGCCCGAACGTCGGCGCGGAACCCGAGGCCGCTCGCCTCGTCGCGGAGCTGACCGACGGCGGCCAGGCCATGTCGTTCGTCGCGAGCTACGCCGAGATCGGCGACGAGCAGCAGATGGTCGCGCGCGCCTGGGACCTGCGCGAGCTCGAACACCACTACGAGCGCTTCATCGACGAGTTCACCGGCCTCGCGCCGCGCTCGGGCGAGGCCGTGCTCCTCGCGCAGACGCGCCTGGTGCACGAGTGGCGCCGCTTCCCGTTCCTCGACCCGGACCTGCCGCGCACCCTCCTGCCCGACCGCTGGAGCGGCACGCAGGCGGCCGAGCTGTTCCACACCCGCCACACCGAATGGCGCGACGAGGCCCAGCACCACTGGGACTCCTTCGTCGAGAGCGGCGGCTAGCGCGGGTCGTACTCGGCGACCAGCGCCGTGTCCGCGCCGGCGGGGCCGAACGACATCGCGCCGCCGGGCTGGCCGATCGGCGCGTCGCGGCCGGGCAGGGCTTCGGTGAAGAAGCGGCGGTTGTCCTCGGCGAAGGCGGCGTACTCGTCGGGCACGTGCCGGTCCTGCGAGATCGCCTCGACCGGGCACGCGGGTTCGCAGTTGCCGCAGTCGATGCACTCGAACGGGTTGATGTAGAGCTTGCGCTCGCCTTCGTAGATGCAGTCGACCGGGCACTCCTCCATGCAGGAGCGGTCGGTGACGTCGATGCACGGTTCGGCGATGACGTACGGCATGTTGTTCTCTCCCAACGGTTTTCAGGCGCGAGCGGGGGCGGGCTCGTCGGTGGAGTGGCCGGGGAAGACCGGCGCGGCGGGGTCGAGGTGGTGCGCGGCGTTGTTCACGGCCGTCGCCGCTTCGCCGAAGCCGACGGCGATGAGCCGCACCTTGCCGGGGTAGTCGTTGATGTCGCCGGCGGCGAAGATGCCGGGGACCGAGGTGGCCATGGCCGCGTCGACCGGGATGTGCCGGCGGTTCTCGACGTCGATGCCCCACTTCAGCAGAGGCCCGAGGTTGGCGGTGAACCCGAGCGCGGCGATGATCCGCCCGCACGGCAGCGTCCGCGCGCCTTCCTTGCCCTTGAGTTCGACGCCGAGGACTTCCGGCCCGCCGAGGACCCGCGAAACTTCCGCGTTGACGACCAGCTCCACGCCGAGCTCGCGCACGGCGGCGACGGTCGCCGGGTGCGCGCGGAAGGTTTCGCGCCGGTGCACGAGCTTCACGGACTTCGCGACCGGGTGCAGCGCCAGCGCCCAGTCGAACGCCGCGTCGCCGCCGCCGACGATCACCACGTCGGTGCCGGCGTAGTCGTCGAGGTGGCGCACGAAGTAGGCCAGGCCGATGCCCTCGAATTCGGCCGCCGGGACGAGCGGGCGGGGGGTGAAGGTGCCGATGCCGCCGGTCACGATCACCGCGCGCGCCTCGACGCGCGTGCCGAGGTGCGTGGTCACGGCGAAGCTGCCCGGGCCGCGTTCCAGCACGTCGGCGCGATGGCCGAGAAGGTACCGCGGCCCGAACGGCGCGGCCTGCGCCAGCAGCCGCTCGACCAGGTCGCGCCCGCGGACGGACGGGAACCCGGCGACGTCGAAGATCTGCTTCTCCGGGTACATCGCGGTGATCTGCCCGCCCGGCTCGGGCAGCGAGTCGACGACCGCGACCGACAGGCCGCGGAAGCCGGCGTAGTAGGCGGCGTAGAGGCCGGTGGGTCCGGCGCCGACCACGAGCACGTCGGCGCGGACGACCGGCGGAGTGTCCGGAGTGGACATTCTGCGCTCCTCGGGGGTGCCTCAGGGAAGGTGGACGTACTCGTACTCGAACGGCCGGCCGTTGATCCCGTTGCCCGGCGGCGCGACCCAGCTCGCGATCTTGCCGCGCTCGTACACCGGGTGCATGAGCGAGCGGACGAACGCGAGGTCCTCGTCCGTCGGCAGCCAGTTGCGGCGGTTGGCTTCCCACGCGGCCTCGTCGACGATGGTGCCGTCGGGCGTGATGTGGTGGCCGGCGTTGAGGCCGACCTGGCGGTTGAAACCGGGGTGCGGCAGGGCGAAGCGGAAGTCGATGCCCGCGTCGGCGAGGATCTTGTTCCAGCGGTTGAGGCCGTTGCGGCAGTCGGCGATGTACTCGCCGCGCAGGTCCAGGTTGAGCGCGAGCAGGGTCTGCACTTCCTCGGTGTCCCAGGTGCCGTCGGCGCGCGGGCGGTCGAGGAAGGTGCTGTCGGTGGTGAGCTGGTGATCGTCCTTGCGGCGGGTCTCGTGCCAGCGGCCCTTGAGCCCGGCGGTGTAGTAGTTCGCCGCGTTGGTGGAGGTTTCGCTGCCGAACAGGTCGAGCGAGACGGTGTAGTGGAAGTTCAGGTAGCGCTGGATGATGTCGAGCGGGATGCCGCCGTGCGAGGCGATGTCGAGCGTGTCGTGCTCCCGGATCAGCTCCGCGCTGCGGGTCACCACGCGGTCGATGCCGGTGGTGCCGACGAACATGTGGTGCGCTTCCTCCTTCAGCATGAACTCGCAGGTGCGCGAGAGCGGGTCGAAGGAGGATTCCTTGAGCGTGCCGAGCTGGTACTTGCCGTCGCGGTCGGTGAAGTAGGTGAACATGAAGAAGGCCAGCCAGTCGGCGGTTTCCTCGTTGAACGCGCCGAGGATGCGCGGGGTGTCGGGGCTGCCGGAGTTGCGGAAGAGCAGGCCTTCGGCCTCCTCGCGGCCTTCGCGGCCGAAGTAGGCGTGCAGCAGGTAGACCATGGCCCAGAGGTGCCGGCCTTCTTCGACGTTGACCTGGAAGAGGTTGCGCAGGTCGTAGAGACTGGGTGCGGTGAGGCCCAGCAGGCGTTGCTGCTCCACGGACGCCGGTTCCGTGTCGCCCTGGATCACGATCAGGCGTTGCAGATCCGCGCGATACTCCCCCGGAACCTGCTGCCACACCTCGTTTCCCGCGTGCTCGCCGAACGCGATGCGCCGGTCCGGGTCGCGCTCGGCGAGGAAGATGCCCCAGCGGTAGTCGGGGACGTTGACGTGTCCGAAGTGGGCCCAGCCTTCCCGGCCCACGCTCACGGCCGTGCGCAGGTACACGCCCTGGGTCTCCAGCGTCGGGCCCATCTCGCCCCACCAGTTGAGGAACTTCGGCTGCCAGCCCTCCAGCGCGCGCTGCAGCCGGCGGTCGTCGGCGAGGCCGACGTTGTTGGGGATCTTGCCGGAGTAGTCGATCTTCTCGGGCACGGTCAGACTCGCTTCCGGTCGAAGGTCGCCTTCTGGCCCGTGCCGTAGCGGCGCAGCGCGCCTTCGGGACCCGAGGCGTTCGGTCGGGTGAAGATCCAGTTCTGCCACGCGGTGAGGCGGCCGAAGATCTTCGTTTCGATCGTTTCGGGGCCGACGAACCGGTGGTTCGCCTCCATGCCCGTGAGGGAGTCGGGGCTCAGCGCGGCGCGGCCCTCCACGACGATGCGGATCTCGTCCTCCCAGTCGAGTTCGTCGGGGGCGTCGGTGACGAGGCCGAGCTCGACGGTCTCCTGGGGCGTCAGCGGGCGGCCCTGCTCCCGGCGGAGCCAGGCGAGGTGGTCGTGTTCGCCGTAGAAGCGGGATTCCAGGCGGGACAGGCCGTTGCCCATGGGGAAGGTGCCGAAGTTGGCTTCCGACAGGGTGATCGCGGCGCGTTCTTCGGATTGTTCGTCCTCGAGCGGCGGACCGTCCAGAATGTACTGCCGGTCGGCCGCGAGGGCGAGCTCCAGCAGGACACCGGCGAAGCAGCTGCCCGGTTCGATGAGCGCGATGAGGCTGCGGCTGGTCACGTCGAGCCGTTTGAGGACCCGCTTGGTGTAGTGGCGGATCTCGTTGCACAGCCAGTCTTCACCGGCGCGGCCGAGGACGGCGCGCTCGTGGGCCAGCACCTTTTCGGCGTCACCGCTGGTGCGCAGGAGCCAGGTGCCGAGGCTCGATTCGTTGGTGCGCAGGCGGAGGATGAGGTCGTCGAGCTCGCGCGTGACGGCCAGCAGCCAGTTCGCGGCGCCCTGCTCGTGGATCTCCTGGGTGGTCTGGGGCCCTGCTTCCTCCGGCCCGTGCACGGTGATCTCGACGGTGCCGGCCGGGCGGTCGAACACGGCGGTGACGTGCGGGTAGGTCAGGCCCGACTCCGTCGCGCTGCGGTCGAGCGGCGTCAGCTCGATGCCCCGCGCGTCGGCGGGCCGTGTGCTGTTCTCGGCCAGCGCCAACGCCCGCTTCTCGACCGCCTGGCGGAAGTCGCGGCGCGGCGCCAGCTCGTCGACGAGCTTCCAGTCGACGGCCGTGTTCCCCTTCACCCCGTCACTTCGCGTGGCGAACACGTCGGCGCGGTCCTTGCGCACACCGCGCTTGTCGACCACCCGCGTGAGCCCGCCCGTCCCGGGCAGCACACCCAGGAGCGGGACCTCGGGCAACGCGACAGTCGACGAATTGTCGTCGATGAGGATGATTTTGTCACACGCGAGCGCGAGTTCGTAGCCCCCGCCGGCGCACGCCCCGTTGACGGCCGCGAGGTACGTCTGGCCGGAGTTCTCGGTCGCGTCCTCCATGCCGTTGCGCGTCTCGTTGGTGAACTTGCAGAAGTTCACCTTCCACGCGTGCTCCGACGCCGCCAGCATCCGGATGTTCGCGCCCGCGCAGAAGACGCCGTCCTTGCCGCTCGTCACCACGACCGTCCGGACGCCCGGGTGCTCGAAGCGAAGCCGTTGCGTGGCGTCGTAAAGCTCGATGTCCACGCCGAGGTCGTAGGAGTTGAGCTTGAGCTCGTAGCCGGGCACCAGCCCGCCGTCCTCGGCCACGTCGAGCTCCAGCCACGCCACGGGCCCGTCCACGCGCAGCCGCCAATGCCGATACTCCTCGGGCCTCCGGTCGAAGCCCACGCCGCCTTCTGCGACGGGGGCCGCCACCTCGGCACCCTGCGCGACAACCGTCATGGCGAACGCCTCCTCAGCCGGTTCGGTGGACATAGTTTCTACACAAGTCATTATGTTCGTCAAGCTTATGTAGAACATCGCGCTCGACCCGCCGCTGCTCCGTCCGGGCAAATCCCCTGGCCTGCCCCTGCCCGGCGGCGCTACTTTCTTCCCTGATCGCAGTCACCACTGCGCAACCACGCCGGCCCGGCAAGCGTGCGTCGGGGGACGCCCACGGACGGCCTGTTTCCAGGGGGAAACACTTGTCCCGCAGATCCCCGCGCGGGGTCTTCCGGCTGCTCGCCGGACTGACCGCCGCGCTGACCCTCGGTGCCCTCGTGACACCCGCCGCGTCCGCGGACCCGGCGAAGCTGGTGATCACAGCTTCCGTCGACAGCGGCGTGCACCTGGTCGGGAAGCCGTTCCCGATCACGGTGACGGTGCACAACGCCTCGGCTGAGACGCTGACCGCCATCAGCCTGTACACCGACCAGAACTCCGGCTCGTACGTGTCCACCGACGGCTGGGGCGACTTCGGCTACCCCGGCGCCACACTTGCCCCGGACGAGACCCGGACCCTCGCGCTCAACGCGACCGTCTACAGCTGGGGAGGCGGCTCGCCCGAGTTCGACATCACCAGCACGAGCATCCCGTCGTGGGACGTGCAGCCGGCGCATCTGAGCGTGCCGTTCGTGGACCCGACCACGACCACGGGCACGCTGCACGGGGTCGTGTACGGCGACGCCAACGGCAACAACGCGTTCGATCCGGGCGAAGGCCTCGCCGGGATCCCCGTGACGATCTACGGCGACCGGACGCTCGACACCGTGACCGGCGCGGACGGCAGCTTCACCTTCGCCGACCTGCCCGCGCGGTACTACCAGCTCTTCTCGACGACGCTGCCCGACGGCTGGTTGTTCGCGGAGGCCAACGGCGGCTTCGGCGTCACCGGCGGTGACCAGAACGTCGAGGTCCGGGCTGTTCGGCCGTTGTCGGACCAGTTCCACGCGACAGCGACCCTCGACCGCGGCACCTACGCGCCCGGGGACCAGGCACAGGTGACGATCACACTGACCAACACGGGATCCCAGGCGCTCTCCGGCATCAGCGGCTGGTGCGACCGCCTCGGCGGCAGTCAGCAGGAGCTCCAGGGCTGGCAGTCCTGGACCGATCTCGTCTACCCGGCCTCGCTGACGTTCGCCCCCGGCGAGACCCGGACGTTCACCGAGACCGGGACGGTTCCCGCCGTCGCGAACCAGTACGGCGGATTCGGCGTGGCGTGCGACTTCGGGCCCGAGACCGGTGGCCCGGACGGCTATCCGTCGTTCGACCTGTGGGCGCGAGTGCCCGGGGCAACGGCGACGTCGAGTGGCTGGATCTACCACGACGACAACAAGAACTTCACCCAAGATCCCGGCGAGGCCATCGCCGACACCGACGTGAGCCTGGTGGACGTGATTTCCGGCAGCACCACCGCGACGGGAACCACCGACGCCGACGGGTACGTGACCTTCACGTCGGTGCCCGCGGGGCGGTACGAACTGAAGGCCGACGGCTGGGTTCCCGCCGACGCGGGCAGCTTCCAGGTCCAGGCTGGAACGTGCCAGAGCTGCGGCTGGGAATGGTCGAAGATCTACACGCGTAGCTAGCCCGCAACCGGGCCCGGGTCAGCCTTCGTGGTGGCCCGGGCCCGGTTCCGGCGTCACGTTGGCCGTGGTGATCTCGTCGCCACAGTGGGTGCACGAGAGGCGCGGGGCGACGGGGTGGCCGCAGGAGTGGCGCAGCACGAGCGGGGGGCCGTCGGGGAGCGGGAGGTTCTCGTCGCCCCAGCGCATGAGGATGACGAGCGCCGGGAAGATCTCCTTGCCGGTCGGGGTGAGGCGGTATTCGTGGCGGTCCGGGTCGGTGGCGTAGACCACGCGGTCGAGCACGCCCTGGTCCACGAGCTGCTTGAGCCGCGCCGACAGCGTCGGGCGGGGGATGCCGAGATTGCGGGCGAACTGGGCGTAGCGGCGGACGCCGAAGAACGCTTCGCGCAGGATGAGCAGCGTCCAGCGTTCGCCGAGGACGTCGAGGGCCCGGCCGACGGACTCGCCCGGGAACCGGTGCGACCCGGCGGTCACGGGGCCAGCTCGCGCAGCAGCGTGCGGCCGGCCGGGTCTTCCGCGGTGGCCGGGACGAGGCCGACGTGGTCCGCGCCCGCCGCGTGGTAGGCCGCGATGCGTTCGCGCACCTGGGCGGCGGACCCGATCGCGCCGACGTCGGCGACCAGCGAAGGCGGCACAACCAGCGCGGAACGCTTCGCACCGGCACGCGCCGCGGCGACGAGCTCGCCGTACCCCAGCTCGGCGAACATCTCGCCGTACCCGGGCGGGCTCAGGTAGACGCTGGCCTGCGCCGCGAGCTGCCGCAGCGTCGCCTCCCCCGGCTCCAGCGCAACGGGCACCCACACCGCCAGCCGCGGCGGCGTCCGGCCCGCGGCGTCCGCCTGGCCGTCGATCTCCTTGCGCACCCGCGAAACATGCGAAGGCGGCACGAGATTCAGCACGACCTCGTCCGCGATCTCCGCGGCCACCCGCGTCATCGCCGGCCCGAACGCGGCCACCGTGATCGGCACCGGCGCCGGCTCCCGCAGGCGGAACCCGTTGCTGCGCACGTGTTTCCCGTGGACGGACAGCCGCTGTCCGTCGAGGACGGTCCGGACCGCGGCCACGGTCTCCCGCATCCGCAGGGCCGCGTGGTCCCACGGCCGATCGTGCCAGCCGGCGACGATCGCCGGGCTCGACCCACCCAGCGCCAGCCCCACGGGCCGGCGCGCCAACGTCGCCACCGACCCCACGCCCAACCCCAGCGCCACCGGCGTCCGCACCCCGAGCGGCAACGGCCCCACCTTCACGCCGATCCGCTCCGTCCGCAGACTCACGGCCGTCGCGAGCGCGAACGCGTCGAACGTCGCCATCTCCCCGACCCACAACTCCCCGAACCCGTTGCGCTCCGCCTCCACCGCGATCTCCACGGCCTCCCCCGCGGGCCGATCCAGCCAGAACGGCGTGACCACTCCCAGCGCGGTCACGGTCGCACCACTTCACTCGCCCAGCCGAGCAACACTGACCCGGTCGCCGGGCAACCCGGCGAAAACCGCTTCGCCATACCTGTCACGGTCACGGTCATCGCCGCACCACCCCCTCCACCGAACCGAGCCACACCGACCCGGACACCGTCCGAACCACCCCGATACCGGCCACCACCGCCAGGCAACCCGGCGAAAACGGCTTCGCCACGCCTGTCACGGTCATGACCATCGCCGCACCCCTCCACCGAACCGAGCCACACCGACCCGGGCACCGCGCGACCCACCCCCATACCGGGCCACCACCGCCGGGCAACCCCGCGAGAACAACCCCAGCGCGGTCACAGCTGCGCCGTTTCGGTGGGCAGGCCCAGTAGCAGGCGGCCGGTCAGCTCGAACGTCGCGGGGTTGACCTGGAAGTGCGCCGTGGCGGTGTGGGCGTCGCGGAAGCGGCGTTGCAGCGGGGACGTTTCGTAGATCGCCGAGCCGCCGCCGAGGTCGTAGAGGGAGCGGGTGACGTCGGCCGAGGTGCGGACCGCGTGGGTGCACGCGAGGCGCAAGGCGAGGCGAAGGTCTTCCGGCACAACCGAAGTCCCGGAAGCCGCCTGCCAGGCGTCGTCGATGGCGCGGTAGTAGAACTCGCGGGCGGCGCGCAGCGAGGCCTCGGCCTCGGCGACGGCGC
This sequence comes from Amycolatopsis sp. NPDC047767, assembly GCF_040704195.1. Lineage (NCBI taxonomy): Bacteria > Bacillati > Actinomycetota > Actinomycetes > Pseudonocardiales > Pseudonocardiaceae > Amycolatopsis > Amycolatopsis sp. NPDC047767. The sequence continues at coordinate 17,062 of NZ_JBEYSJ010000029.1, read as the reverse complement.
TCTGCGTCGCCGTGCGTTCGGCGAGCGAGCGGCGCGAACCGCTGGGGTGCTTGGCGCCGGCGAGCTCCACGAACTCCGTGATCGCACCCCGGGCGTTGCCCAGGGCGGCGGCGGAGATGGACGCGGCGAAGAACCCGAACAGCGGGAACCGGTGCAGCTGCCCGGCGCCGGCGGGCGGACCGTCCACAACGGACAGCAGCCGGTGGTCCGGCACGAACACCGCGTCGGCGCTCGTGTCGTGGCTGCCGGTGCCGCGCAGGCCCGACGTGTGCCAGGTGTCGTGGATTTCCAGCTCGGCCGTGGGGATCGCGGCGACCACGAGCTTCCCGTCGAGCACAACGCCCAGGAAGATCCAGTCGGCGTGCGTCACGCCGCTGCAGAACGACCAGCGCCCCGACACCGTGACCCCGCCGTCGACGGCGACGGCCTTGCCCCGCGGCGCCCACACGCCGGCAGCCACGGCATCAGGGTCACCGAAGACCTCCTGGCCACCCTTCTCCGGCAGGTACGCGCCGAGCAGGCTGCTCGTCGCCGCGATCGACACGCACCAGCCCGCCGACGCGTCGGCCTCGGCCACGCGCTCGGCAGCGCGCAGGATCGCCGCCGCCGAAGGTTCCGCGCCGCCCAGAGAAGCCGGCAGCCCGGCGCGGAACAGGCCCGAGGCGCGAGCCGCGGAGACCACCTCGGGCGCCAGTGCGCGACGCCGTTCGGTTTCGCCGGCTTGCTCCGCGGCCGCCGCGGCCACCGGTTGCGCCTTGTCGAGCAGGTCGTCGCGAGTGCCCACTGTCGTCCTCCGACCGGTTCAGGAAACTTACCGGTTCAGAATTTTTACCGACTCGCGCACGCCTGTCAACTCAGGGCACCACGACCACGGGCCAGATCCCCGCGCGCACCAGCCGGTTGCCCACCGAGCCGACGAGCCGGTGGCCGCCCTGCTCCGACGCCCCGACCACCACCATGTCCGCACTCACCTCGAGCGCGGCCTCCTTCAGCTCCGGATACGCCTCGCCGCGCCGCACCACGAACGTCACCGGCACGCCCAGCTCGTCCGCGCGGCCGTGCAGCTCGGACCGCAGCTGCGCGATCTCCTCGGTGAACGTCTGCTGCTCGACGTCCACCACGGCCGCCGCGGCCAGCCCGGCCCACATCGACGGCGCCGCGACGTACACGACCACCAGCCGCGCCCGCTGGCGCCGGGCCAGACCCGCCGCGTACGAAGCCGCGCGCAACCCCGTCGGCGATGTGTCCGTGCCGACCAGGATCACGCGCGGTCCGTCGGTTCCCCGTTCGTACGGCCCGGATTCCCACCGCGGGCCGTACTCCTCGACCAGATCTTCCACGAGCCCCATTATGTCCGGAGCGATCAGCCTTCCCCGGCCACGTTCTCCACCGAGCGGCCCGTGGTGCGCGGGCCGAGGATCGCGATGTCCAGCGCCACCAGCACGAGCGCCGCGCCGATCACCACGAACAACGTGGTCGCGCCCGAACTGTCGAGCAGCGGCACCAGCACGAACGGCATCACGCCACTCGCCAGCCGCGAGATCGAGTACGTGCCGCTCGACGCCGTGGAGCGCAGGCCCGTCGGGAAGATCTCGGCCTGGTAGATGTGGTACGCGTTGGAGAACACGTTGCTGATCGCGGTGTAGATGAACCCGAAGACGATGGCGAGCGCGATGGAGTTCGCGAGCCCGAACGCGAGGCCGAACACCGCCATCGCGAGCACCGAGCCGATGACCAAGTGCTTGCGCTCCAGGCGTTCCACGAGCGGCAGCGACAACGCCGAGCCCACCGGGTAGCCGAGGAACGTCAGCGCGGTGAACAGCAACGACTGCGAAACCGGGTAGCCCTTCGCGGCGAGCACGAGCGGGACCATCGTGCCGAAGCCGTAGTAACCGATGGTCTGGAGCACATGGAAGAGCGTCATCATGATCGTGCGGCGGCGGTACGTCGGCCCGAACAGGTCCCGCACCGGCGCGGCCTTGCGCACGGGCTTCCCGACCGGCGCGGGCACGGGCTCGTCGGACGGCGGCTGGCCCGCCTCGGCCTCGAGGCCCCGGATCACGGTCTCCGCCTCCTGCGTGCGTCCCACCGAGTGCAGCCAGCGCGGCGACTCCGGCAGCCCGCGGCGCAGCAGGAACACGACGCCGGCGCCGAGCGCGCCGATCACGAACAGCCAGCGCCAGCCGGCGACGCCCAGGAACGACCCCTCGGTGAGCCCCTTCGCGAGGAACCCGACGACCGGCACCCCGCAGAACGCGAGCGTGTACGCCCACGCGATCAGCTTGCCGCGCTTGCGGGCCGGCAGCAGGTCGGTGAGGTAGGTGTCGGCCAGCGGCGGTTCGGCGCCGAGTCCCACGCCGGCGAAGAACCGGGTGATCAGCAGCATGATCGCGTTGCCGCTGAACGCGCCGAGCAGCGAGAAGAACGAGTACAGCGCCAGGTTCAGCAGGAACGCCCCGCGCCGGCCGAAGCGGTCGGCCAGGCGGCCGAGCAGCAGCGCGCCGAAGAACATGCCGAGGAACGTCGAGGCCAGCAGCGGCGGGAGCGCCGCCTTGCTGAGCTTGAACTCGCTGACCAGCACCGCGCTGATCGTCCCGGTCAGGAACACCTCGTAGAACTCGAAGAACAGACCGAGCCCGACGGCGACGGTCGCGCGCCGGTGGGTGCGGGTGACCGGCAGCCGGTCGAGCCGCGCCGCGACCGCGGCCGTCCCCGGCTCCGCCGTGTCGAGGGGGTTCGCCATCCGTCGTCTCCTTTGACAGTCATGGCCGCGCGGATCGAGCGCCAAGCAGGATCCACTATGTGATTCGTGCCCCCATGATGTGGCGGGATGTGCGCGGGCGTCAAGGGTGGCGGAGCGTCGTGGATCAGCCTGAGGGGTCCACCGATCGGGACGCATCCGCCCCCGTCGAGCCGCTCACCAGCACGAAGGGTGGTCAGTCGCGCGATCGGATCGGTCGACAAGAAATCTTCACCGCGCGACGAACCCGGCGAACCCGCCACAGCGGACGCCGGGACCACTCGTCCAGGCACCGGCCAGCGCGAACTGAAGGACGGATCAGGGAACCAGGTCCGTGACAGTGCCCCGCACGGACGCGACGCGGCCGGAAAGGGTCAGCCGGTGACGTCGTGCGCCATGCCCGCGCGGTAGCCCAGCCGTTCCGACGCCGCGGCCGCCGCCGCGAGCACCAGCGGCGCCAACCGCGGCACGTCCGCCGACGTCATGCGCTGGGTCGGCGCGCCGATGCCGATCACGGCGCTCAGCTCGCCCGTCAGCCCGAACACGGGGGCGCTGAGCGAGGCCGCGCCGAGGTCGCGTTCCTCGAAGCTGCTGGCGTAACCGTCGGCGCGGACCTGGGCGAGCTGCTGGTTGAGCTGGTCGATGTCGACGATCGTGTGCTCGGTGAAGCGCGCGAGGCCGTGGCCGACGGCGTCGCGCAGCGCGAGGCGGTCCCAGGCCAGGAAGACCTTCCCGGCCGAGCCGGCGTGCAGCGGCATGACCATGCCGACCACGAACAGCCGGATCACGGGGTGGCGCGACTCGGCCAGCGAAACCACCGTGCGGAAGGCGCCGTCGCGCACGTACAGGCAGGCCGTCTCGCCCGAGTCGTCGCGCAGTTTGTGCAGCACGGGACGCACGAGCCGCACCAGGTCCAGTCCGAAGGTGCCCGGCGCGGCCCAGCGCACGAGGCCGAGCCCGACGCGATAGGTGTCGTCGTAGCGGTCGAGGAAGCCTTCGCGCACCAGGTTGTGCACCAGCCGCTGGCACGTGCTCGCCGGCAGGCCGGTGGCGCGGGTGATCTGCTGCAGGGTCAGCTCGGGCTCCTCGATCGTGAACGACTCGAGGATCTGCTTGAACTTCCGCAGCACCAGCACCGGCGCGGTGCCGCCCCGCTCTTCCACCATCGCCGCCCCGCTTCTGTGACCCACCCGACTGTTTCGCCGAGTGTAGTCAGCCTCGATCGTCTTGACGGCGACACGCGCACCCGTATTCTGGGTCTGCAACTCACTATGTGGTTGGAGCGTGATCATGAGCGATCGAGGCCCCCTCACCGGGGTGCGGGTGGTCGAGCTGGGGAACTTCATCGCGGCGCCCACCGCCGGCCGCCTGCTGGCCGACTTCGGCGCCGACGTCGTGAAGGTCGAGCGCCCGGGCAGCGGCGACGAGCTGCGCCGCTGGCGCCTGCACGCGGGCGACACCTCCCTGCTCTTCCGGGCGCTGGGCCGCAACAAGCGGTCCGTCACCCTCGACCTGCGCTCCTCCGAGGGCCAGGACGTCGCGCGCAAGCTCATCGCCAAAGCCGACGTCGTCCTCGAGAACTTCCGCCCCGGCACGCTCGAACGCTGGGGCCTGGGCCCCGAAGAGCTCAAGCAGCTCAACCCCGGCCTCGTCCTCGTGCGCGTGTCCGGCTACGGCCAGACCGGCCCCTACCGCGACCGGCCCGGTTTCGGCGGCGTCGCCGAGGCCGTCGGCGGCTTGCGTGCGCTCACCGGGTACCCCGATCGCCCGCCGACGCGCGTCGGCGTGAGCCTGGCCGACTCCGTCGCCGGTCTCTACGCCGTGATCGGCGCGCTGATGGGCCTGCTGCGCCGGGAACGCGAGGGCGGCGGGGGCGAGACTGTGGACGTCGCGCTGTACGAGGCCGTCTACTCGCTGATGGAATCGCTGGTCCCGGACTTCGACGCGTTCGGCGTGGTCCGCGAGCCCGCCGGCTCCGCGCTGCCCGGCATCGCGCCGTCGAACACCTACCGCTGCGGCGACGGCAAGTACATCGTCGTGAGTGGCAACGGCGACGCCATCTTCCGCCGCCTCGCCCACGCCATCGGCCGCCCGGACCTCGCCGACGACCCGGCGCTGGCCGACAACGCCGGCCGAGTCGCCAACGCCGCCCGCCTCGACCAGGTCATCGGTGACTGGGCGCAGGGCCGGTCGCAGGAAGCCGCCGAGACGACGCTGCGCGCCGCCGACGTGCCCTGCGGCCCCATCCTCACCGCCGAGGACATCACCAAGGACCCGCACTTCGAGGCCCGCGGCATGCACCAGCGCCGGACCGTGCGCATCGACGACGAAGACGTCGAGGTCACCTTCCCCGGCGTCGTCCCCGCGCTCGGCGAGCACCCGGGCAGCGTGCGGACGCTCGGGCCGGAGCTCGGCGAGCACACCGAAGACGTGCTGGCCGAACTCGGCTTCGACGACGAGACCCGCGCGCGCCTGCGCGCCGACGGCGTCATCTGACCCCTGCACAGAGAACAAAGGAGACCCACCATGGACGAGGTCCTCATCACCGAGGTCGTGCTGCGCGACGGCCTGCAGGACGAAGCCCGCACCGTGCCCACCCCCGACAAGCTCCGCCTCGCCCGCGGCCTCGTCGCCGCCGGGTTCCGCGCGCTCGAGGTCGGCTCCTTCGTCTCGAAGCGCCGCGTGCCGCAGATGGCCGACACCGACGAGCTCCTGCGCACGCTCGACCCGGCGACCAGCCCCGCCACCCTCCACACGCTCGTCTTCACCGAACGTGGCGCGCAGCAGGCCGTGGAGGCCGGCGCCCGGTCCGTGCGGCTGGTGGTCTCCGCCAGCGACGGGCACAGCACGGCCAACGCCGGCGTGCCGACCGAAGGCGCGCTCGCCCGGCTCGAGAGCTGCGCCGAGATCCTCACCGCCGCGGACGTCGCCCTCGAGGCGACCATCGCGACGGCCTTCGTCTGCCCGTTCGACGGCGACACCGACCCCGCACGCACCGCCGCCACCGCGGAACGCCTGGCCAAGCTCGGTGCCGGCGTGCTGCACCTCGCCGACACCATCGGCGCGGCCAACCCGAGCCTGCTGCGCCGCGGGATCGAAGCCGTGCGCGACGCGGTGCCCGACCTGCCGCTCGGCCTGCACCTGCACGACACCTACGGCTTCGCCGCCGCCAACGCGTGGGAGGGCCTGCGGCTCGGCATCCGCCGCTTCGACTCGTCGCTCGGCGGGATCGGCGGCTGCCCGTTCGCGCCCGGGGCCTCGGGCAACATCGCCACCGACGACCTCGTGCACCTGCTTCACCGCGAAGGCATCGCCACCGGCATCGACGTCGCGAAACTGGCCAGCCTGCGCGACGAGGTCCGGCTCGCCGTCGGCCACGAACTCGGCTCGGCGCTCTCGTCGGTTCCTGCCGTTCCCGCCGCACTCGTCTGAAAATTCCCGTCCCGTCGAATTGCTGGTGATTCGGAGTACCGGAGCCGAGCCGATTGCTGGTAGCGTGCCCGGCACCTGAACGCGCGTCCGGTACGTACCGGGGAGCGCAACGCGCGCGGCGGTGAGGCGGATCGCAATGCGAGACGATGTGGTCGAGGCGACCTCGACCGTCGGGCACCCGCCCGACGCGGTGTGGCAGATCATCGGCTCCCCCGAGCTCTACCCGAGATTCCTGCCGGCGATCAGCTGGTGCGAGGTGACCGAGGCGCCGTTGCGCGGCCGCGGCCCCCGCTGCCTGATCAGGCTGGCTCCCGACCGGGAAACGTTGGTCGAAGGCACCATCCACGCGGTGGTGTACCGGCCCGGCGAACACGTGGTGTGGTGCGGGCTGCCCGACGAGCGCAACTGGGTCTCGTTCGAGCTGCGCGCGCTCGCGGGCGGGACTGGCGTGCAGACGGAGATCGTGCTGCGCCTCATGCTCCCGTCACTGCCGCCCGAGCACCACGACCTGCTCTCGCGCTCGGCCGTCAAGGGCATGCTGAAGGAGCTGACGCAGCGGATCGAGCTGCAGCTGTCCGGCGAAGCCGCCGAGCCGCCCGAGTACGACCGCGCCACGGCCCTGCGCACGGCCAACACGCTGGTGCGCGCGGGCGTGCTCGTCGCGGGCCGGCCGGACAAGGTCGCGAAGCAGCTCAACTCGCTTTCGCAGTGGGGCGCCACGATCGCCGGCGGCTACCTCGCGGCGACCGCGCGCGGCGCCGACGACATCGCGGTGCACGACGAGCGCAACAGCCGCTCGTTCCGCGACATCGACGAGCGCAGCAACCAGCTGGCCAACTCCCTGGCGAAGCTCGACGTCCGGCCGGGCCAGCGCGTGGCGCTGATGTGCCGCAACCACGCGGCGATGGTCGAGGCGTTCGTCGGCTGCAGCAAGCTCGGCGTCGACGTGGTGCTGCTCAACACCGGCCTCTCCCCCTCTGCGGTCGAGGACGTGCTCACCGAGCACCAGCCGGCCGCGGTGCTGGCCGACGACGAGTTCGCGCAGACCATCGCGGGCGTGCAGGGTGACTTCCCCCGCGTGAGCACGTGGGACGACGCCGAGCAGGGCTACCGCACCGTCGACGAGCTCATCCACGACGCCTCCGCCGCGCGGCCGAAGCCGGTCAAACGGCCGGGCCAGATCGTGGTGCTGACCTCCGGCACCACCGGCACGCCGAAGGGCGCGCGCCGGCCGACGCCGAAGGGCCTGAGTACGGCGGCGAGCATCCTCGCGCGGATTCCCTTGCGGGCGCGGGACAAGATCGCCGTCGCGGCGCCGCTGTTCCACAGCTGGGGCCTGGCCGCGTTGCAGGTCGGGATGTCGGTGCGGGCGGAGCTGTCGCTGATCCGCCGGTTCGACGCGGAGCAGACGCTGCGGATGATCGCCGAGCACCGCTGCGACGCGCTGTTCGCCGTGCCGATATGTTGCAGCGCATCCACGAGCTGCCCGAGCGCGTGCGCAGCCGCTACGACCTGTCGTCGCTGCGGATCGTGGCCAGCAGCGGTTCGGCGATGTCGGGCTCGTTCGTGACGTCGTTCATGGACACCTTCGGCGACGTCCTCTACAACTTCTACGGCTCCACCGAGGTTTCCTGGGCCAGCATCGCCGACCCGGTCGACCTGCGCGCCGCGCCGACCACCGCCGGCCGCTGCCCGCCGGGCACCCGCATCGCCATCCTCGACGACGAGCGCCGCCCCGTGCCGCCCGGCGACGAGGGCCAGATCTTCGTCGGCAACGACATGCTCTTCGACGGCTACACCAACGGCTCCAGCGTGCCGCGCTCGAAGGACCTGATGGCCACCGGCGACGTCGGCTACCAGGACGCCGCGGGCCGGCTCTTCGTGACCGGCCGCGCCGACGAGATGATCGTGTCCGGCGGCGAGAACGTGTTCCCGCGCCCGGTGGAAGAGGCGCTGGTCGCACTGCCGGGCGTCTACGAGGCGGCCGTGGTGGGTGTGCCGGACGAGGAGTTCGGCCAGCGCCTGGCCGCCTACGTCGTGCTCCGCCGCGGCGCGCGCATGCACGCCGAGGACGTGCGCCACTACATCCACCAGAAGCTGGCGCGCTTCGCCGTGCCGCGTGACGTGTACTTCGTGCCGGAGCTCCCGCGCAACGCCACGGGCAAGATCCTCAAGCGGATGCTCAACGACGACCTGTGGCCGTTGCCGCAGGCGTGAATCGTCGGTGGGCTTGAGTCTCAGTCGTCGTCGCGCCCGCTGAACCGGCGGCGGGCGATGATCGGCGGGATGACGAGCAGCAGCAAGGCGTAGTAACCGAGGGCCGGGCGGACCGCGCCGATGACGAACGCGACCGCCAGCGCCACGACGGACAGCACGTTGTTGGCCAGCCAGCGATCCGTCACGCCCCCTTGGCGCAGGGCCACCTCCGGGTCCCGCCGGACGATCAGCACGAGCACCGTCTGGCACGCACTGCTGACGAGGATCGTGCCGATGTAGAAGAGCGTGGTGAAGCGGTCCGTGCCGTACTCACCGGTGAGCTCCGTCGGGAACGGCAGCACCGCGATGGTGAAGAGCCAGCAGAAGTTGGTGAGCGCGAGCGCCCCGCTGTAGGCGCGGACCTCCTCGAAGATGCGGTGGTGGCCCCACCACATCCGCGCGATCACCACAAAACTCAGCACGAAGCTGAAGAGCTGGTTCCAGTGCTCCAGAACGGCGTCGACGGCGTCCTTGTGCTCCGCCGCCAGCTCGGGCACCAGATCGGTGAGCGGCAGCACCAGCAACGTCAACGCGATGGCGACCACGGCGTCGCTGAAGAACACGAGCCGCTCGGGCGACTTCGTCCGCGGCACGCTCTGATCCGGACTTTGATCCACTCCGAGATCCAACCACAGCGGGAAGTCCCGGGTGGCCACTTGCGCCGACGCGGCCCCGCCCGGCCGGGAAATCCGGCCGAGCGGGGCCGTTCATCCCACGGAGAACCCCGGGGCCACGGTGCCGATCGCTTCCTGCGCGCCGGTCACGACGCGTCCGGGGCGGAGCCGTGGGCGAGGCGGGAGAGGTGGTCCCACTTCTCCCAGCCGTCGAGGCGGCGGGCGTACTCCGCGCGGACCAGGTCCAGGCCGCCGGCGCCGAACAGCACGCGCAGGGGCGGTTCTTCGGCGTCGGCGAGTGCGAGGACGGCCTGGCCGGTGGCTTCGATGTCGCCGGCGACGAAGTTCGTGGCCCGGTCGTCGTGCGCCTCGCGAATGTGGGCGTACGCGGCGTCGGGCCGGGTCTGCGGGGAGTTGGCGGCCAGGCCGGTCTGGAAGACGATCGGCTCGATGAGCGTCACCTTGATGTTGTAGGGCGCGACCTCCGCCGCAAGCGATTGGCTCACGCCCTCCAGCGCCCACTTCGACGCGTGGTACAGCCCGAGCGCCGGGTACGCGACAACCCCGCCGAGCGAGGAAACCTGGAAAATCCGGCCGCCGCCGCGGGCACGCATCCCCGGCAGGACGGCCCGGGTGGTCCACATCGCCCCGAGATAGTTCGTCTCCATCTGCTCACGGACCTGCTCGTCCGTGGCTTCCTCCACCGCGCCGATGAGCATGTGGCCGGCGTTGTTCACCAGCACATCGATGCCACCGAACCGCGCCTCCGCCGCAGCCACGGCTTCCCGCACCGCTGTCACGTCCTTCACGTCGAAGCCCAGCGGCAAAACCTGGTCGCCGTACTTGTCAACCAGCGGCTTCAACGACGCCGCGTCCCGGGCCGTCGCCGCGAGCCGGTCGCCGCGCTCCAGAACGGCCCGGGCCCACGCAGCGCCCAGCCCGCGCGACGCCCCGGTCAGGAACCAGGCCTTCGGGCTGTGTTCGGTCATGACGTACTCCTTCGTGGCACCGGGGCCGGCACTTCCGGCCCCACCCACGACTTTCCGACGCACGGACCCGGGCAGGCAGAGCGAACCTCACCCTGGGACTGCCGGTCCCTGGCTGGCTCGGGCCACCGGCAGGACACTGGACCGATGGACTTCGGACAGCTCTCCCACTTCCTGCGGGTGCGCCGCGAAGCGCTCACCCCCGAAGAGCTGGGGATCAAGTCCACCACCCGGCGCCGCACCCCCGGCCTGCGCCGCGAAGAGGTCGCCACCCGCGCCGGCATCTCCACCGACTACTACACCCGCCTCGAACAAGCCCGCGCCCCACAACCAACCCCCTCCGTCCTACGCGGCCTGACCCGCGCACTACGCCTGACACTCGACGAACGCGACCACCTCTTCCGCCTCGCCGGACACACCCCACCCGACCGCCTCCTCGCCGACGACCACGTCTCCCCCGTCCTCCTCAGCCTCCTCGACCGCCTCCACGACATGCCCGCCCAAATCATGACCGACCTCGGCGAAGTCCTCGCACAAAACACCCTCGCCACCGCCGTCTTCGGCGACCACACCCGGCTCGACGGACCCGACCGCAGCGTCATCTACCGGTGGTTCACCTCGCCGGAGCTCCGGGCGGCCTACCCGCCCGAGGACCAGGCCCAGGAATCCCGGATGATCGCTGCGGACCTGCGTGCGGCCCTGGTCCGCCGCAACGACCCCCGGGCCCACGCACTGGTCGACCGGCTGCTCGCGGAGAGCCCGGAGTTCGCCGAGCTGTGGGCCGACCACGACGTCGCCGTGCTGCGCGGCCGCCGCAAACGCTTCCGGCACGCGGAAATGGGGCTGCTAGAACTCGACTGCCAGGCGCTGCTGGAGGAGAACCGGTCCCAGATCCTGGCGCTGTTCGTGCCGGCGGCCGGCACGGACACCGCGGACCGGCTGGCGTTGCTCGGGGTACTCAGCGCGAGCCAGGAGCACTGACGTCCGACGGTCCACACGGGACACCCAGGACACTCAGCACACGCTGAACGCTCACTGCCGCAGCGCCGTGGCCGCCGCCGCGACGACCGCGGCGGCCACCGTCGCCAGGGCGGGCGAATCGAGTTTCCACTGCTGCCAGTACAGCGGCACGTCGGCGGGGTGGTCCGGGGCGAGGTCCACCAGCTCGTCGGCGCGGTGCTGCAGCTCCGGGACCATCCCCCAGCCCAGTCCGGCGGCCACGGCGTCCACGAAGGACTCCGAGGAGGGCACGAAGTGGCGCACCCCGGTCGCGCCGCGGCGGGTGAGGCCGCGCAGGAAGCGGTCCTGCAGCTCGTCCTTGCGGCCGAACAGCACGGCGGGCGCCGCCGGGAGGGCCTCGGGCAGCGGGCGGTCCATGAGCCACCGCGCGACGAACGCCGGGGACGCGACGGCGCGGTAGCGCATCCGGCCCAGGCGCGTCGAAGTGCAGCCCTGCACGGGGTTCGGCGCCGACGTGACGGCGGCCATCACCAGGCCCTCGCGCAGCAGCGTCGCGGTGTGGTCCTGGTCTTCGCTGTGGAGGTCGAACGCCACGGCCGGGGCGGAGCCGACGCCAGGCACGGCGGCCAGCGCGGGCAGGAACCAGGTGGCCAGCGAGTCGGCGTTCACGGCGATGGGCAGGGTCACCGGCCCGGCCGCGCCGACCAGGCCGAGCTCCGCGCGGGTGTCCTCCTCCAGGCGGGTGAGCTGGCGGGCGAAGCGCACGACGACCTGGCCCGAGCCGGTGAGCCGCACGGGTTTCGTCCGCAGGATCAGCACGCGCCCCAGGCGTTGTTCGAGCGCCTTCACGCGCTGGCTGACCGCCGACGGCGTCACGTGCAGCACGGCGGCCGCGCGGTCGAAGGACTGCTCGTCGACCACGGCGAGGAGCGTCCGGACCTGGTCGAGCGGGAGATCCGACATCACGAGAGCTAATGTTACGTAAGAATCTTTAGCTGGCCTAACGCCGAAACCCCGCCTTACGGTCGAAGGCGTGGTTCCCGCACTCGCCGCCGGCTTCGGCACCGGCCTCTCGCTCATCGTCGCCATCGGGGCGCAGAACACGTTCGTGCTGCAACAAGGGTTGCGCGGTGGGGCGGTCAAACGGCTGATCGTGGTGTGCGCGCTGTCGGACGTCGTGCTGATCGCCGCCGGCGTGAGCGGGATCGGCGCGGTGCTGCGGCGCTGGCCGGCGGCGATCACGGCGATCGGGGTCGTCGGCGGGGCGTTCCTGGTGACGTACGGGTTCCTCGCGGCCAGGCGCGCCCTGAAGCCCGGCGCGCTGACGACCGGCGCGCTCGAGCCCGTGTCCCCGCGGCGCACGGTGCTCACTGGGCTCGCGCTGACCTGGCTCAACCCCCACGTCTACCTCGACACGGTGCTTCTGCTCGGCTCGGTCGCGGCGGGCCAGGGCGGCGGCCGCTGGGCCTTCGGCGTCGGCGCCGCGCTGGCCAGCGCCGTCTGGTTCAGCGCGCTGGGCCTGGGCGCGCGCCGGCTCGCGGGGGTGTTCGCGCGGCCCGCGGCATGGCGAGTGCTCGACGGGCTGATCGCCGTGACGATGACTGCGCTCGGCGTTTCGATGGTCGTCGCGCAGCTGGCGTGAAACGCAAAGCCGACCAACCCGACAATCAGCGTTGCTAATAACTCTGACTCAGAGCTAATCTCGGAGGCATGATCCCACCTCCCGACCTCGCCGAGCGGCTGATGTCCGCCGTGCAGGGCATCCGGCGCGTCGTGCGGCGGCGGGTGCGCGCGGAAGTGCCCGGCCCTCCCCTGCCCGGCGCGCAGGTCGAGCTGCTGCGGGTGGTCGACCGCCTGCCCGGTATCGGTGTCGCCGCGGCGGCGCGCGAGCTGAGCCTCGCCGGCAACTCGGTGAGCACGCTCGTGAACCTCCTCGTCGAAGCCGGGTTGCTGCGCCGTGAGGTAGACCCGGCCGACCGGCGCGCCGCACAGTTGGAGGTGACCGAGGCCGCGCGCGAGCGCATGGCGATCTGGCGCAAGGCACGCACCGGGCTGGTCTCGGCCGCGCTCACGCAGCTGTCCGAAGAGGACACCGCGTCGATCACCGCGGCCCTGCCCGCGCTGGAGAAGCTGATGGACGTCCTGAAGGAGGAGGCATGACCGCCGCCGAAACCGACCGCGAGGCCGGGCCCGCCGTCCGGTGCACGGACCTGCACCACTCGTTCGGCACCACGAAGGCCGTGGACGGCGTCGACCTGGAGATCGTGCCGGGCGAGATCTTCGGCCTGCTCGGGCCGAACGGCGCCGGCAAGACCACCACCATCCGCATGATCACCACCCTGCTGCCCCTCGAAGCGGGCGCCATCTCCGTGTTCGGCGTCGACGTCACGCGCCGCCGCATGGCCGTGCGCCGGCTGATCGGCTACGTGCCCCAGCAGCTCTCGGCCGACGGCGCGCTCACCGGGCGCGAGAACGTGTCGCTGTTCGCGCGGCTGTTCGACGTCCCGCGCGCCCGCCGCGCCGACGAGGTCCACCGCGCGCTCGACCTGGTGGGCCTGCTGAACGAGGCCGAACGGCCCGTCGGCGGCTACTCCGGCGGCATGATCCGGCGCCTCGAGCTCGCGCAGGCGCTGGTGAGCTCCCCGCGGCTGCTGGTGCTCGACGAGCCGACCGTGGGCCTGGACCCGGTGGCGCGCTCGGCGGTGTGGGACCGCATCACCGAGATCCGCGAGCGCACCGGCATGACCGTGCTCGTCACCACGCACTACATGGATGAAGCAGAGCAATACTGCGACCGCGTCGCCCTCATGCACAGCGGCCGGATCCGCGCGCTCGGCACACCCGCCGAGCTGGAGGCCGACCTCGGCCCCGATTCCACTTTGGACGACGTGTTCCGGTCGATGACCGGCGACGCGCTGCAGAGCGAAACAGGAGGGATGCGCAATGTCCGCGCCACTCGCCGCACCGCCCGCCGTCTCGGCTGACCCGGGACCACTCGTACAGCTCCGCATCCTGCTCTCGCGCATCGGCGCGATGTGCCTGGTGGAGCTGCAGAAACTGCGCCGCGACCAGTCGGAGCTGATCACCCGCGCGATCCAGCCCGCCCTGTGGCTGCTGATCTTCGGCGAGACGTTCACGCGGATCCACGCGATCCCGACCGGCTCGATCCCCTACCTCGACTACCTCGCGCCCGGCATCCTCGCGCAGTCGGCGTTGTTCATCTCCATCTTCTACGGCATCCAGATCATCTGGGAACGCGACGCGGGCGTGCTCGCGAAGCTGCTCGTCACGCCGACGCCGCGGGCCGCGCTCGTGGCGGGCAAGGCGTTCGCGGCCGGGCTGCGCGCGCTGGTGCAGGCGCTGATGGTGCTGGTGCTCTCGGCGATCCTCGGCGTCGGTCTCACGGCGAACCCGCTGCGGCTGCTGGGCATGGTCGTGATCGTGATCCTCGGTTCGGCGTTCTTCTGCTGCTTCTCCATCGTGATCGCCGGCATCGTGTTGTCCCGCGACCGGCTGATGGGGATCGGGCAGGCCATCACCATGCCGTTGTTCTTCGGGTCCAACGCCCTCTACCCGGTGGACCTCATGCCCGGCTGGCTGAAGGTGCTCAGCCACATCAACCCGTTGAGCTACCAGGTCGACGCCCTTCGCGGACTTCTCATCGGCACTCCGGCCAACCTCGGGCTGGACTTCGGCGTCCTAGTGGGTGCGACCGCACTGGCGATCGGCGTCGCATCGGCTCTGCTCGGAAGGTTGGCTCGATGACAAGTTCCGCTTTACCCACCGTATTCACACGAGCCCGGTCGTAGGTTGGGGACCGTGGGAAAAGGCAAGGGGGTAGCCCCGTTCCTCGGATTGTGCGTGCTGGCAGGCGTTCTCGTCGCCGGCACGATGGCTCCGGTCGCGATCGGCGCGGGCGTTTTGTCCAATCAGGTCAGTGATTCCGTCGACGCGATCTCCGCGGACCTGGAGCACGCGGACCCGCCACTGGTGACGACAGTGACGGACCGGAATGGCAGCACGATCGCGACTTTGTACGCGCAGTACCGCATTCCGGTCACCGCGGCGCAGATCTCGCCCGCGATGAAGGCCGCGATCGTCGACATCGAGGACCGCCGCTTCTACACCGAAGGCGGCGTGGACCCGCAGGGCATGCTGCGCGCGGCCGTGAACGACAGCTCGGGCGGAGACCTGCAGGGCGCGTCGACGATCACGCAGCAGTACGTGAAGAACTACCTCATCAACGTCGTCGACCGCAACGACAAGACGGCGCAGGAGAAGGACCGCGAAGACTCGCTGGCCCGCAAGCTGCGCGAGGCCAAGATGGCCGTGCAGATCAGCCAGACCGTGCCGAAGGACGACGTGCTGGCCGACTACCTGAACGTGGTCGAGTACACCGGCACCGTCTACGGCATCGGCGCGGCGGCGGAAGCGTATTTCGGGACGACAGCGGACAAACTGACCGTGCCGCAGGCGGCGTTGCTGGCGGGCATGGTGAACAACCCCAGCGTCTACAACCCGTACACACATCCGGACAACGCGCTCAAGCGGCGCAACACCGTCATCGACTCCATGGTCACGGCCAAGTCCATCCCCGCTTCCTTCGCCGCCACCGCGAAAGCGACGCCGCTCGGCGTGGTGGGCACCCGCCCGGCCGCGCCGTCGAGCACGTGCCTGGGCGCAGCGCCCGACGCCGGGTTCTTCTGCGCGTACGCGGTGAACTACCTCAAGCAGGCCGGGTTCACGGTCGACCAGCTCGACACCGGCGGCTACGTCGTGAAGACCACGATGGACCCGCACGTGAGCCAGGTCGTGAAGGACGCGGTGGACGCCAACGTGCCGACGACGCAGGACGGCGTGGCCAACACGTTCGCCGTGGTGCAGCCGGGCGCGAGCGGGCACCAGGTGCTCGCGATGGTCGCCAACCGCAACTACGGCACCGATCCCGCCCAGGGTGAGACGTCCACGAACATCGTGGCCGACGCGAGCAACAAGTTCGGCGCCGGTTCGTCGTTCAAGATCTTCACCTCGGCCGCCGCGATGGTGGCGGGCAAGGCGGGGCTGAACACGCCGCTGCCCAACCCGTTCAGCAACTGCTTCACGCCACCGAACGCGAACAAGTACACGCCGTGCTACTCGGTGAGCAACGACGGCACCAGCTACCCCGACCCGATCTCGCTCGCCAGCGGCCTGGCGACGTCGCCGAACGTCGCGTTCGTCGGGCTGGAGTCGCAGGTCGGCATGCCCGCCGTGCTGGACATGGCCCGCAAGCTGGGGCTGCGCAACACCCTGGCGACCAACGACGCGGGCAACCCGCCCATCACCGACCCGTCGGACTCTCGATCGAAGAATCCGCAGTACGACGAGCCACAGTCGCAGTACTTCCAGAACCTGCTCTCGTTCACCCTCGGCAACAGCCCGGTGAGCCCGCTGGAGATGGCGAACGTCTCGGCGACGCTGATGAGCGGCGGCATGTGGTGCCCGCCCGACCCGATCCTGTCGGTGACCGACCGCAACGGCCAGGCGGTGCCCGTGAAGCAGCAGGGGTGCGAGCAGGTGATCCCGACGGGCGTCGCCAACACGCTGGAGGCCGGGCTCTCTCAGGACACCACCGTGGGCACCTCGGCCGCCGCCGCGCACTCGGCCGGCTGGACGCGCCCGGACATCGGCAAGACGGGGACCACGCAGCTGTCGGAGTCCGTCGCGTTCGTCGGCGGGGTGGACAACTTCGCCGTGTCGTCCATGGTGTTCGCCGACGGACCGCACCCGGAGGAGATCTGCCCGGGCACACCCGTGCACCTCGGCCGCTGCGGCCACGGCGCGTTCGGTGGCACGGTGGCGGCCCCGCCGTACTTCCACGCGATGAGCACGCTGCTGGCGGGCGTCCCCGACACCCCGATCCCGCCGCCGGACCCGCAGTACCTCGACGCACGCAACTGACCCGGCCCTGAACACCCCAATGTGGCGTTCGGTGCGCTCAACGCACCGACCCACGCGGCGGACAGTTCCTCGGCCGATGCGCACGCGCGCATCCCGATCCCGCCGCCGCCCCCGGTCGCCTTGAGCATCACCGG